>CALFPN010000094.1 GCA_937919015.1 uncultured Clostridia bacterium | reverse complement strand
CATTCTGGGGCAGTTGGGCGAAGAAGTGAAAAAGCGCATCCAGCCCTGCAAGGCGGCTATCATTACAGATACAACAGTAGAAAAATTATACGCGGAACAGGCGGAAAAATCCTTGCAGGAAGCAGGCTTCACCACCTGCCGTTTTGCATACCCAGCCGGGGAAAGCTCCAAGCATATCGGTACATTGAGTGATATTCTGGAATTCCTTGCAGAGGAAGAAGTGACGAGACAGGATATTATCGTTGCCCTTGGGGGCGGTGTAGCCGGTGATATGGCAGGCTTTGCGGCGGCGGTATATCAGAGAGGTATCCGGTTTGTGCAGGTGCCCACCACCTTTCTTGCGGCGGTGGATTCCTCTGTAGGTGGCAAAACAGCCATTGACCTGAAGGCGGGGAAAAACATGGCGGGGGCATTTTATCAGCCCCATCTGGTGCTGTGCGATGTGGATACGCTGGATACATTGCCCGAAGAAGTCTTTGCCGACGGCATTGCGGAAACATTGAAATACGGCGTTATCGGCGATGCAGAGCTGTTTGAAAAAATAGTCGGCGGGGATTTCAGAAATAATCTGGAAGAAATCATTGAGACTTGTGTCAAAATGAAACGGGATATCGTCATGGAGGATGAATTCGATACAGGGTTGCGTCAGCTGCTGAATCTGGGCCATACTCTGGGGCATGCCATTGAAAAAAGAAGCGGATTCACCATTACCCATGGACATGCTGTTGCCATCGGCATGCATCTGATCGCCAAGGCGGCGGAAGAAAAAGGACTGGCGGAAGCAGGGCTGGCAGAAAAAATTAAAATTGCCCTCAAAAACAATGGTCTGCCCGTGTCTATTGATTATTCTGCGGAAGAGATCACAGAGGGCGTTTTGAAGGATAAAAAACGCAGAGGCGGCGAGATCAGTTTTGTGTTTCCCACAAAGATCAGCCACTGTGAGATCGTAAAAATTCCCGTTGCAGAAGTAACAGAATTGGTAAGAAAAGCATTGAAGTAATGCATGGAAATAAAGGCGGTACAAGTATGAATGTAAAAATCGGAAAAAGCCCATTCAATAAAGGTCAGGTACGCATCATTTCTTCCAAATCCGACGGACATCGTTCTTTGATTGCGGCAGCATTGGCAGAAGAAGAAAGCGTGCTGTTCGTAGACGGCTGGTCTGAGGATCTGGAGGCAACCGTGCGTTGTCTGCGTGCTTTGGGTGCGGATATTTATCAGGAGCCTTCCGGTATTGAAGTGATTCCTGTTCCCAAAAATCTGCAAGGGGAAGCAGTGCTGGACTGTGGCGAAAGCGGTTCTACCCTTCGGTTTTTGCTGCCGGTAGCAGCGGCACTGGGCAGAGAGACGGTCTTTGAGGGCCATGGCAGACTGCCCGAAAGACCTATCGGCATCCTGCTGGAGGAACTGGTACAGCATGGTTGTACCGTAAGCGGTGACAGGCTGCCTGTAAAGCTGGAAGGACA
The DNA here is from genome assembly GCA_937919015.1 of uncultured Clostridia bacterium. GTDB lineage: Bacteria > Bacillota > Clostridia > Lachnospirales > Anaerotignaceae > Anaerotignum_A. The sequence goes on along the minus strand of CALFPN010000094.1, from coordinate 17,167 downwards.
GCTGCAGAGCGGCACTTATACACTGCCCGGCAATATCAGCTCTCAGTTTATTACAGGGCTTTTGTTTGCACTGCCCCTGCTGGAAGGGGACAGTGAAATTGTATTGACAACAGCGGTGGAATCCAGAGGTTATATCAATATGACCCTGAAAACCCTGAAAACCTTTGGTGTGGAAGTGACAGAAACCGAAAACGGATGGAAGATCCCCGGTGGTCAGACCTATGCAGGCCCCCGTATGCGCTTTACAGAAGGGGACTGGAGCAATGCTGCCTTCTGGTTGGTGGCAGGTGCCATCCGTGGCAGTATCGGCTGTCAGGGACTGGATATGGCATCCCCTCAGGGGGACAGAGCCATCGTTTCCCTGCTGGAGGAATTTGGCGCAGAGACCAAGATGGTTTTGAATCAGATCACGGTGACACATAAGGAAATGAAGGGGATCCGCATCGATGCGTCTCAGATCCCCGATCTGGTGCCCATCCTTTGCATTGCAGGGGCGGCGGCAGAAGGAAAAACAGAAATTACGAACGCAGGCAGACTGCGGATCAAGGAAAGCGACAGATTGGCTGCCATGGCCGACTGTCTGAAAAAAATCGGCGTGGAAGTGGAAGAAAGAGAAGGCGGTCTGCTCATTACAGGCGGCTGTAATCCTCCGGAAGGGGAAATCGTCATTGATTCCCATGGAGACCATCGTATCGTGATGGCGATGGCTATTGCGGCAGTCAGCCTTGGTGTGGATATCACCATCGAACATGCAGAGGCTGTGAATAAATCCTATCCTTCCTTCTTCGCAGAAATGAAGAAGCTGGGAGGTGTGGCAGATGTCCTCTAATTTTGGTGAAAAAGTGAAAATTACCATCTTTGGTCAGTCCCACTCGGAGGCCATCGGTGTGGTGATCGATGGTCTGCCTGTGGGGGAAGAAATCGACATGGAACAGGTGCAGCAGTTTATGGAACGCCGTGCACCCGGCAGAAATGCCTATTCCACCCCCAGAAAAGAAGGGGATGTGCCCCAAGTGGTTTCCGGCCTGTTTGAAGGAAAAACCTGTGGTGCGCCCATTTGTGCCATCATTGAAAATACGAATACAAGATCGAAGGATTATGATAAACTGAAAGACCTGCCCAGACCCGGTCACGCAGATTTTACGGCATGGGTGAAATACGATGGATATAATGACCATCGGGGCGGCGGTCATTTCTCCGGCAGGTTGACGGCTCCTCTGTGCTTTGCGGGGGCAGTCTGCAAACAGATTCTGGAGAGAAAGGGCATCCATGTGGGTGCCCATATCCTGTCTATCAAAGGCGTGAAGGATACCCCCTTTGATGCAGTGCATGTTGATGCGGAAGCATTGCAGGCAGTGGCGGCCAAAGCCTTCCCTGTGCAGGAGGATGCCGCGGGAGAAGCCATGCAGGCGGCCATTGCGGCGGCAAAGGAAAAAGGCGATTCTGTAGGCGGCATCATCGAATGTGCGGTGACAGGGCTTCCTGTAGGCGTGGGCGAGCCTATGTTTGACGGTCTGGAAAGCAGACTGGCAGCAGCGGTATTTGCCATTCCTGCGGTCAAGGGCGTGGAATTTGGTGCGGGCTTTGGTGTGGCAGACCTGTTTGGTTCTGAAAATAATGATGATTTTATTTATCTGGCAGATGGTACCGTGGAGACAAAAACAAACAACCACGGTGGCTCTCTGGGGGGCATTTCCAGCGGTATGCCGTTGGTTTTCCGTGCGGCTTTCAAACCGACGCCCTCCATCAGCAGGGAGCAGGATACCATCTCCATCAGCAAAAGAGAAAACGACAAGCTGGCAGTGGTAGGGCGTCATGACCCTTGTATCGTCCCCAGAGCCGTGCCCTGTGTGGAAGCGGCGGCGGCAGTGGCGATTTTGGACTTGCTGTGCAGAATGTAAGGAAGGATGAAGATGTATGGATTTGAGCGTATTGAGAGAGCGCATCAATGACATTGATGACCAAATGGTCGCTTTGTTTGTGGAGCGTATGAAGGTGGCGGCGGAGATTGCCGGTGCAAAAGCGGAAAAAAATCTGCCTGTGCTGGACTTAAAAAGGGAACAGGCTGTTCTGCAGAAGGTCATGGAAAAGGCCGGGGAAGAATTTGAAATCTATGTGAATAAGCTTTATCAGACCATGTTTGATGTCAGCAAAAGCTATCAGTCCGGGATTTTGTATAAAGAAACGGAACTGTCTGCGGAAATTTTAAAGAATATTGAAAATCCTCCCATGGCATTCCCCAGAAAGGCAGTGGTTGCTTGTCAGGGGGTGGAAGGCTCCTATGCATCCAGAGCCTGTGACAGACTGTTTGGCATGCCCAGCAAGATGTTCTTCAGTAACTTTGAAAGTGTGTTCAATGCGGTGGAAACAGGCCTTTGCAAATACGGCGTATTGCCTGTGGAAAACAGCTCTGCCGGCTCCGTTACAGAGGTTTATGACCTGATGGTGAAACATAAATTTTATATCGTGAAAAGCCTGAAGCTGCATATCAATCATGCCCTTTTGGCAAAGCCCGGTGTGAAGCTGGAAGATGTGAAAGAAGTGATTTCCCATTCTCAGGCTTTGCAGCAGTGCAGCAATTTTCTGAAGGCGCACCCCGGCATCAAAGTGACGATTTTTGAAAATACGGCAACAGCGGCGAAATTTGTGGCAGAAAGCGACAGAACGGACATTGCGGCCCTGTCTTCCACGGACTGTGCAAAACTGTACGGTCTTCATGTACTGATGAATGGGGTGCAGAATAACGAAAACAATTATACTCGTTTCATCTGCATCACAAAGGATATGGAAATTTTCGCAGGCTCCAACAAGATCAGCCTGATGCTTTCCGTAGAGCACAGACCCGGTTCTTTGCACGAACTGATCGGTAAATTCGCCTGCCGCGGCATCAACCTGTGTAAACTGGAAAGCCGACCCATTCCCGGTAAGGATTTTGAATTCCGTTTCTATTTCGATCTGGACGGCTCTGTGTTCTCTCCTGAAATGATTACGGTTCTGAAGGATATTGAATATGCGGCGGAAAGTTTATCTTTCCTGGGCTGCTATTCCGAAGCGTAAGGAGGCGGCTGAATGAAAGTGCTTGTCATCAACGGGCCCAACCTGAACATGCTGGGGATCCGTGAAAAAAATATTTACGGTGCGGAAACTTACGAGGATCTGAAAACGCTCATCGAAAAGACCTTTGCAGAACAGAAAATCGAAGGGGAAATCTATCAGTCTAACCACGAAGGGGCTTTGGTAGACCGTATCCAGCAGGCATATTTTGATGGTACGGATGCTATTGTGATCAATCCTGCAGCCTATACCCACACCAGCGTTGCCATTCTGGATGCGCTGAAGGCAGTTAGCCTGCCTGCGGTGGAAGTGCATATTTCCGATGTAGAGGAAAGAGAAGATTTTCGACAGATCTCCTACGCCGGCAAGGCGTGTGAAAAAACCATCATGGGCAAGGGCTTCTTTGGATATGTGGAAGCCATTCTGTATCTGGTGGAAAAATACAAATGAAAGAAGGCGAAACGTTATGATTTCCAATAAAATGAGTCAATTGCTGGAAAGAAGCGCGGCAATGAGCAATATGTATACGGAAGGGGCAAGAATGAAGGCCCTGTATGGCGTGGAAAATGTGTATGACTATGGTCTGGGCAACCCCAATCTGCCTGCACCTGATATCATCAGAGAAACAGGCATCCGTATCATGAATGAAACAGACCCCTGGTATCTGCATCATTATATGCCCAACAATGGCTTTGTTGAAGCCAGAGAGAAGGTGGCGGCCAGCCTGAACCGTCGTTTTGGCGAATCCTATGGTGCGGATAACATTATTTTCTGCACCGGTGCTGCCGGCGGCATCAACTGCCTCTTGAAGGTGCTGATGGACCCGGGTCAGGAAATTCTGACCTTTGCACCCTATTTCGGGGAATATGACCGTTATGCGGATAACGTGGGCTGTACCTTGGTGGCGGTACCTGCCAATCTCCCCACCTTCCAGCCTGATGCGGCGGAAATGGCAAAATATATTACAGAAAAGACAAGAGCCGTTCTGATCGACAATCCCAACAACCCCACAGGTGTTGTTTACAGCGCGGAAACGATTCAGGCGATCTGTGATGTTCTGGCGGCAAAGGAAAAAGAATACGGCCATGCCATTTATCTGATTTCCGATGAGCCTTACAGAGAACTGGTATATGATGGGGTAACCGTACCTTGGGTGCCTGATTTTTATAAAAATACCATTGTGGCATATTCCTTCTCCAAATCTCTGTCTCTGCCCGGTGACCGCATCGGTTATCTGGCTCTGGCAAATGATGTGGAGGATTTTGAAAATATCGTTTACGGTGTGGCGGTGGCTGCCCGTATCATGGGCTTTATCAACGCGCCTTCCCTGCAGCAGATGGTCGTTGCAGAATGCTGCGAAGAAACGGTGGATATTTCTTTCTATGACAGAAACAGAGAACGTCTGTATGCGGCACTGACAGAATATGGATATGAAGTTGCAAAACCCCAGGGTGCGTTCTATATGTTTGTGAAAACACCTGTGGATGATAAAATTTTTGCCCAGAAAGCGAAGGAATATCGCCTGATCGTAACACCCGGCAGTGGGTTTGGCTGTCCCGGTTATGTGCGTCTGTCCTATTGTGTCAATTATGCCACGGTGGAAGGCTCCCTGCCTGCGTTCAAGGCATTGATGGACGATTTCAAAGAAAAGGAATAAGAAAAACAAATCAAGCTCTGTGTAAAGATACACGGGGCTTATTTTTTATGGAAAAAAGAAAATATTTTCTGAATTACAGGAAAAAAACGGGTGGGGTGGAGAGTGGAGGATGGAAAAATGGTGGTGCATTTTGTTTTTTGGTGGAGAGTGGTGGAGACTCTCCTTTTTTGGTGGAGAAAAGCTTGGAAAATCAGGCTTTTTCCGTGAAAAAAATATTAAGAAAATAGGTATTTCGGGGTTGTTTTTTTGTGGTGGCTGTATTACAATGTGGTTAATAGTGGCGTAAAGTGGAGTTTTGTGGTGGAAAAACATCATAAAAGTGGGAAAATGGAGAAGGGTGGTGACAGCGAGATGTTCTTGGGACAATATCAACATTCCATTGATGTAAAGGGGCGTTTGATTGTACCTGCAAAGTTCAGAGACGGCCTCGGTGAGCATTTCGTTGTGACAAAAGGGCTGGATAACTGCCTGTTCGCCTATCCCCAAGAGGAATGGAAGGTTTTTGAAGAAAAACTGAAACAGCTTCCTCTGACCAATCCCGGTGCCAGAAAATTTGTCCGTTTCTTCTTTGCCGGCGCGGTGGAATGTGAGCTGGATAATCAGGGACGCATCATGGTTCCCCCTCACCTGAGAGAATATGCGGGACTGAAGAAGGACATCGTTTCCATCGGTGTGAATAACCGCATTGAAATCTGGAACAAAGAAAGCTGGAACGAATACAGCGATGAAGAAGATTACATCAGCAACGAACTGGCTTTTGAAATGGAAAATTTAGGCATCTAAGAAAGGACCTCAACTATGAATTTTCATCACGTTTCCGTACTCCTTGAAGAGTGCATCGAAAATCTGAATATCAAATCTGATGGTATTTATGTTGACGGTACCATGGGCGGCGGTGGTCACTCTCTGGAGATTGCCAAAAGAATTGAAACAGGCAGACTGATCTGTATCGATCAAGACCCTAACGCTCATGAAGCTGCGGGCAAAAGACTGGAAGAACATAAAGATAAAATTACCTTCGTCAGAGATAATTTTGGCAATATCAAACATATTCTGGACGAGCTGGGGATCGAAAAGATCGACGGCATGCTCTTGGATATTGGCGTTTCCTCCCATCAGCTGGATGAAGCGGAACGTGGCTTTTCCTATCAGCAGGATGCACCACTGGATATGCGCATGAATCCGGATAAGCCTTTCAGTGCATACAATGTGGTCAATGAATATGACGAAGATGAACTGGACAGAGTTATTTTCACCTATGGCGAAGAACGCTGGGCAAGAAGAATCGCCCAGTTTATTGTAAAAGAAAGAGAAAACGGCCCTATTGAAACTACGGGCGAACTGGTAGATATCATCAAAAGGGCTGTGCCCAAGGGAGCCAGAAAAGACGGCCCTCATCCTGCGAAGAGAACCTTTCAGGCCATCCGCATCGAAGTGAACGGCGAGCTGGATGTGCTGCAGCAGGCCATCGCTGATGTCTCCGAAAGACTGAATGAGGGCGGCAGACTTTGCATCATCACCTTCCACTCCTTGGAAGACAGAATCGTGAAGGAAGCCTTCCGCAAACAGGAAAATCCCTGCATTTGTCCTCCCCAGTTTCCGGTATGTGTCTGTGGGAAGAAACCTTTGGGCAGAGTGGTGACAAGAAAACCTATCGTACCATCTAAAGAAGAATTAGAAGTGAATCCCCGTTCCCGCAGCGCGAAGCTTCGCGTGCTGGAAGGAGTATAAAATAAGAAAAATTTAAAGGAAAGGAGGGGCAGATATGGCAGCAGAAAAATACAGAAACCAAGACCGTATGCAGGGTTCTTATTATACTTACGGCAATGTGGCTTATGAGCTGCAGCCGGATTACAGCCCTTACCGTTTCCGCGAAGAGGAAGAGGAACGCCGCAAAGCAGAGGAACGTCTGGCCAAGGAGGAAGCCAGAGAAAACCGTATCTCTTCTGCAAAAATGATCGGCGTGGCATTGGTGCTGTTTATTGGATGTATCGCATTCATGGGCATGAATGTGTTGGTGGATAACGCGGAAGTATCTTTGCGTAAGCAGAAAAGTGAACTGGAAAATCTGAAATCTTCCAATGCCATTCTGGAAGCAGAACTGACAGAACAGCTGGATATGGATTTCATTCGCACAGAAGCGACGGAACGACTGGGTATGAATGAACCTCAGTCCTATCAGGTAGTGTATATTGATGTGCCGAAGCAGAGCTATACTGTACAGCACAATGCAGATGATGCGGCAGATGAGGTATCTTTGCTGACGAGAATTGCAAATTTCTGGAAGAAGGATTGATATAAATGAGAAGAAAGGCGCGAGGGATTAAAGCAAACCAGAAATTTGCTTTAATTCTTTTTGTGTTTATGGCAGTATTGACGATGTTGTTTGGCAGAGTCCTTTACTGGAAGGTGGCTCATGGGGCAGAATTTGAACAGGCAGTAAAAAATCAGCAGATCAATCGATACGATCTGGTCAATGCAGCCAACCGAGGCAGTATTTTGGACAGAAACGAACAGGTTCTGGCAGTATCTACTGCAGTATATAATGTGGCACTTGATCCGCTGCTGATCGCGGGGGAAAAGAATGAGAAGGAAACCCAGAAAACCTTTACAACCTTGTGTAAATATTTTCCTGATCTGAAGATGGAAGATCTGCAGTATCATGTGACACTGAACCCGACCACCAATGAGATCAATACGCCGACCCACTGGAAGTATCTGGTGAAGGGCGTGGAAAGAAGTGTAAAGGAAAAGCTGGAGAAGGAAAAACTGCTGGGTGTTTATTTTGAACAGACCAGCAAACGTTCTTATCCGCTGAAAACATTGGCCTGCCACCTGATCGGCTTCAACAACACATGGGGGCTGGAGGGCTATTATAACGAAGAAATGACCGGCATCCCCGGCCGTTCCTTTATTCTCTATCAGGGGGCGGATACGGTGACCTATCAGGATTATGCGGCGGAAGACGGCAATACCATTGTAACGACACTGGATTATACCATTCAGCAGTATGCGGAGGAAGCCGTAGCGGAAACCATGGCCCAGTGGCCTTCTGAAAACGTGGCCTCTTTGGTCATGAATCCCAATACAGGTGAGATCTATGCCATGGCTTCTGCGAAGAAATTCGACCTGAATGATCCCGATGAACCCCTTGGTTTGTCGGATGAAACCTTTGCGGAAGAATGGAATGCCATGACTGACGAAGATAAGAGTGCGTACCTGAATAAAATGTGGCGTAATTTCTGCATCAGTGATGCCTTTGAACCGGGCTCCGTTTATAAACCACTGGTGGTGGCGGCGGCACTGGAAGAAGGTGTCATCACAAAGAATTCCACTTTCTACTGCGGCGGCAGCATTACCGTAGCAGACAGAGAAATCGGCTGTCATCTGAGAAGCGGCCATGGCACGGTGACGGTGGAAGATATCATGGCCCAGTCCTGCAACCCCGGCATTATCCAGATCGCCCAGAAACTTGGGGTAGAAAAGCTTTACAAATACCAGAGAGAATTTGGCTTTGGTCAGAAAACCGGCATTGATCTGCCCGGCGAAGCGGAAGGTCAGCTCCATGCAGAATCTGCCATTGGCCCCGTAGAACAGGCGACGATCGCCTTTGGACAGTCCTTTACCGGCACTGCGCTCCAGACGGCAACGGCATTCTCTGCTCTCATCAATGGCGGCAATCTGGTACAGCCCTATGTGGTATCTCAAATCATTGACGACGATGGTTCTGTGGTGATGGAGCACGATACAGAAATTGTCAGAAGAGTTATTTCTCAGAAAACATCTGACTATGTCCGTACCGCTTTAAAAGCAACGGTAGACCATGGTACTGCAAAAAAAATTGCCATTCCCGGCTATTCTATCGGCTGTAAAACCGGTACTGCAGAACAGGGGAAACGTGATAAAAAGCACTGGACATTGACCCATATGGCATATTTCCCTGCGGAAAATCCTCAGTATCTGGTATTCTCCGTCATTCATCTGCCGAAAGACTATGCGGATGGTGTTCAGACTACAGCGAATATGACAAAAGAGCTGATGGAAAACATCATCAAATATAAAAATCTGGAACCTACGGAAACAACCGATGAAGCAGCAACCCTTGCAAAAGGAAAAACGGTGAAAATGCCTGATTATGTAGGCAGCAGCACCTATCATGTGACTATGGATCTGGAAGGCCGCGGCCTGAACTACAAAGTGGTCGGCACAGGCAATACCATCACCAATCAGGTGCCCAAGGGCGGCACGGAAGTGGAGGTCGGCAGTGAAGTCATCCTGTATGTTGCCAAGTCGGAAGAGGACAGCGGCACGGTGAAGGTGCCCAATGTCATGGGCAAGAGCTATAGTGAGGCCGTTTCGGCCCTTTCCGATGAAGGCTTTGAAGTCGTTTTCGAAGGGGAGATCGGCAACAGCGTGGTAACAGCCCAAGACCCGAAATATGGTGTTTCTGTGGACAAAGGCAGTGAGGTCACCATTACGCTGAAAAAGAAGGAATCGGAACCGACCGAAACAACCGAACCAACGGAATAACCAAGACATAGACACTCCGTCCTGTTCGTATACATTTTGTATGACGAAAAGGCGGGGTGTTTTTTATGGAAAAACCGACCATCAGCGCAAAAAAGCGGCTTTTGGTATTTTTGTTTTGTGCCATGTTCGGCTATCTGCTTTTGATCGGGCGGGTGGCCTTCATCGAATTTTTTCGGGCGGAAAAACTGCAGGAGATGGCCTATGAACAACAGACCAGAGACCGTCTTATCACACCGAAAAGAGGTTCCATTCTGGATCGGAACGGAGAGGGGATCGCCCTGACGGAAACGGTGAATGCCGTCAGTGTCATTCCGGTGCAGGTGAAGGAAAAAGAAAAAACGGCTCAATTCCTTTCGGAAAAGCTGGATTTGGAATATGCAGAGGTACTGGAAAAAGTGCAGCAGAAGGTGGCCCTGGTGCGTATCAAAACAAAGGTGGACACAGAACTGGCGGCAGAGATACGGGAGGCCAATTATCCGGGAGTGGAAGTGGACGAGGATGTCAGAAGGGTATATCCTTATTCGGAATTGGCGGCGCAGGTCATTGGCTTTGTGGGGAAGGACAATCAGGGCATCATTGGGTTGGAAGCAAAATATGACGAATTGCTGGAAGGGGAGCAGGGGAAAATATTGACCCTGACGGATTCCAGAGGAAATGAGGTGGACAGCGAACAGGAGCGGATCCCCCCTGTGGACGGGAAAAATCTGGTGACCACCATTGATGTGGTCATGCAGCAATATGCAGAGCAGACCATTGCCAAAGCGGTGGAGACGAAGGGGGCAAAAAAAGGATTGATCATCATCCTGAACCCTCAGAACGGGGAAATTTATGCCATGGCGAACTATCCTACCTTCGATCTGAATGATCCCTTTACCATCAACGATGCCCAGCTGGCGGCAATGTGGGATGGCTTTTCCCAAGAGGAACAGAATGACTATCTGAACAAAATGTGGCGGAATACTGCCATCAATGATACTTATGAACCGGGGAGTACCTTTAAGATCATCACATCCTCCGCGGGGCTGGAAGAAAAGGTCGTTACGCCGGAAAGCAGTTTTTATTGCCGCGGCTTTCATATCGCAGGGGACAGACAGATCAAATGCTGGCGGTATCCCCGTACCCATGGGGCGGAAAATTTCGTGCAAGGGGTACAAAATTCCTGTAACCCCGTATTTATGGAAATTGGGGAACGGCTGGGGCCGGAAACTTTTCTGGAATATATGCAGAAATTCGGCTTTGCCCAGAAAACCGGTGTAGACTTGGCGGGGGAAGCGACAGGTATTATCCATAAGCTGGAAAACATTGGCCCTGTGGAACTGGCAACCATGAGCTTTGGGCAGTCTTTCCAGATTACACCGTTGCAGCTCCTCAGGGCAGCCTCGTCTATCGTTAATGGCGGTCATCTGGTTACGCCCCACTTTGCAAAAGGCATTGCCGATGAAGAAGGAAATATGGTGGAAGCTTTCCAATATGAAGAAGGAGAACAGATCATTTCCCGGGAAACATCGGAAACCATGAAAACCATTTTGGAAAGCGTAGTTTCCGAAGGAACGGGCAGCAAAGCCTATCTCCCCGGCTATCGCATCGGCGGGAAAACGGCAACTTCGGAAAAACTGCCCCGCAGAAGCGGGAAGTATATTGCCTCTTTCATGTCCTTTGCGCCGGCGGAAAACCCGCAGGTCATGGCACTGGTGCTGATCGATGAGCCCCAAGGCGTATATTACGGGGGCACAGTGGCAGGCCCTGTGATGCAGGAATTGCTGCAGAACATTCTCCCTTATCTGGGAATCGAACCAAAATACAATGAGAAAGAAGCAGAAGAAGCAGCTGACTTGAAAACGACAGTTCCCGATCTGAATGGAATGACGATCAATGAGGCAAAAACAGCCCTCTTCCAAGCAGGACTTTCTGCGGAGATAGAAACGGAAGGGGAGAAGGTGGAAAGGCAGATACCCCCTGCAGGAGAAACAGTGAACAAAGGGACGAAGATTTTGCTATATTTCAGGTAGAAATTGGTTGTATTTTTCCGGAAAAGATGGGGAAAAACCTTGGGTTTATCGGATATTTATGGTATACTTTAAGTTGGCTTAATGTGAGACAGCGTTTCTAAGGCCAATTAAGGAAAGGAGGCTGTAAAAGTGAAACTGAAACAGCTTTTGGAAGGCATTTCTTATGAAGTGCAGCAGGGAACTGCGGAACTGGAAATTTCCGAGATCCAGTATGATTCCCGCAAGGTAGAGAAAGACAGCCTGTTTGTCTGCATCACAGGATTTCAGACAGACGGACACAAATATATCCCTATGGCGGTGGAAAAAGGAGCCGTGGCACTGTTGTGTGAACACGCAGTGGAAAACGTGCCCGAAAATGTGACGGTTATCGTGACAGAAAACAACCGTAAGGCACTGGCAGTGGTATCTGCCAATTTCTATGGACACCCCTCCAGAGAAATGCATGCCATCGGTGTGACCGGCACAAACGGTAAAACATCCACCACTTACCTGATGAAGTCTATTCTGGACAGGGTCGGTGGCAAAGTGGGTATTGTGGGTACGATTGAAAACAGAATCGGTGATAAGGTGCTGAAGGCGGAAAGAACAACTCCTGAATCTAAGGAACTGCAGGCATTGTTCCGCCAGATGAAGGAGGAAGATGTGACAGATGTGGTGATGGAGGTTTCTTCCCATTCCCTTGACCTGCACAGGGTAGACGGCATTGCTTTTGATGTTGCCATCTTTACAAACCTGACACAGGACCATCTGGATTATCATATCACCATGGAAAACTATAAGGCGGCAAAAGGGATGCTCTTTGAAAGAGCGGCAAAAAGCGTTATCAATATGGACGATGCTGCCGGTGCATATATGAAAGAAAAGAGTGTTGGCGAAGTGCTGACCATCGGCGTAGATACAAAAGCAGACCTGATGGCGGAAAATATCGATATTTCCGCAGACGGCACAGCCTTCGACATGGTTTGGAAAGGGCAGAAATATCCCGTGAAGCTGGCAACACCCGGCAGATTCAGCGTATATAATGCGCTGGGCGCAGCGGGGGCCTGCCTGATGCTTGGCATCGGCGTGGAAGATGTTGTGGCCGGCCTGACAGAAAACCCCGGCGTTTCCGGTCGATTCCAGACCGTGCGCAGTAAAAAAGGCTGTCAGGCAGTGGTGGACTATGCCCACACCCCCGATGGCTTGGAAAATGTACTGAACACAGCCAATGAATTTGTAAAAGGCAAGCTGATTGCAGTGTTTGGCTGCGGCGGTGACAGAGACAGAACAAAACGCCCCATTATGGGCGAAATCGGCGGCAAGCTGGCAGGTTACTGTATCATTACTTCTGATAATCCAAGAACAGAAGACCCCGTTGCAATTCTGGCAGATGTGGAAGAAGGCGTGAAGAAAACAGATTGTCCTTATGAAAAAATCGTGGACAGAAGAGAGGCCATCAACAGAGCGGTGGAAATGGCTGGCGAAGGGGATGTGATCCTGATCGCTGGTAAGGGGCATGAAACCTATCAGATTTTTGCCAACGAAACCATTCATTTTGATGATATGGAAGAAGTACGCAAGGCATTTGGGGAGGATCTGGCATGAAAAAAATTACAGTAAGAGAAATCATCAAAGCAACAGGTGCCCAGATGATCGCTCTGGGCGATATGGAAGCGGCACTGGATAAAGAGATCTGGCATGTGACACAGGATTCCAGAGAAACAAAGGAAGGGGTTCTGTTCGTGGCTCGTATCGGTGAAGTAAGAGATGGTCACGATTTCCTGCCCCAGTGTTTTGAAAACGGCGTGACAGCATGTCTGAGCCAGAAAGTGGTTGCGCCCACAAATGGTGCCATTGTACTGCTGGTACCCGATACAGGCAAAGCCCTGCTGGATCTGACTGCATATTACAGAGATCTGTTTGATATTCCTTATATCGGCGTAACAGGCAGCGTCGGCAAAACAACAACAAAGGACATGATCGCCTCTGTGGTTTCCCAGAAATATGAAACACTGTGGACACAGGGCAATTTCAATAACGAAGTGGGCGTACCTCTGACTATGTTCCGCATTGAAGACCATCATCAGGCTGCCATCATTGAAATGGGTATGAACCATTTCGGGGAACTGGACAGAATTGCGAAAGCAGTTCGCCCTCATATCGGCGTCATTTCCAATGTTGGCGTTGCCCATATCGAATATCTGGGCAGCAGAGAAGGGATTCTGAAAGCAAAATGCGAAATGCTGGGCCACATGGATGCAAACGGCGTGGCCATCCTGAATGCAGACAACGATATGCTGCAGACATTGGAAGGCAAACTGCCCCAGAAGATCAGATGGTTCGGCGTGGAAAACAAAAAGGATTTCTATGCCGATGAGATCGAACAGATCGGTCTGGAAAAAACAGCCTGCACCATCCATACACCCATCGGCAATGTCCGTGTGGATATCCCTATCCCCGGGGTGCATATGGTGCTGAATGCTCTGTCTGCAGCGGCAGTGGGCGTAGAACTGGGCCTGACACTGGAACAGGTGAAAGCTGGCATCGAAGGATTCAAAGCGACAAAAAACAGAATGAGCATTGAAACAACAAAAGATGGTATTACCATTCTGAATGACGTATATAACTCCAACCCCGTATCCTGCAAGGCATCTATCGACATCCTTGCCAATGCGGAAGGCAGAAAAATCGCTGTTCTGGGCTTTATGGGCGAACTGGGCGATTATGCGGAAGAAGGTCACCGTGAAGTAGGGGTTCATGCGGCAGAAAAAGGCATTGATGTACTGTACTGCATTGGCGATTGCTGCAATTACATGGCAGAGGCAGCGAAAGCAGCAGGTATGCAGGAAGTATATTACATGGAAACACAGGAAGAATTCTGGGAAAAAGGTCTCCCTACACTGCAGGCGGGCGATACAGTGCTGCTGAAGGCATCCCGCAGCAGAGAATTCGAAAAAACAGTAGCAAAATTGCAAGGAGTGAACTAAAGTGGGTTCTTTGGAACAGGCAGTCTATGCCATTATCATATCTTTCGTGATTGGCGTCATTTTGTGTCCAATCGTGATCCCTATGCTGAGAAAACTGAAATTCGGTCAGAATGTCCGTGATGACGGCCCTGAAACCCATCTGGCAAAACAGGGTACCCCCACCATGGGCGGTGTGGCGTTCCTGATTGCCTTTGTGGTAACAGGTTTCTTCTTCCTGAAAGGGAATCAAGACGGTGCAGCCATCCTGTTTATGACCCTGTGCTATGGCGTCATCGGTTTTCTGGATGACTATATCAAGGTGGTGAAAAAACGTTCTCTGGGTCTGAGAGCCTATCAGAAGCTGCTGCTGCAGCTGGTCGTAACAGGTCTGTTCTGTGCGTATATTCTGAAAAGCGGCATCGGAACAGCCATTTATGTACCTTTTACCAACGGCTTCATGCTGGATCTGGGGATTCTGTTTATCCCTTTCTTGTTTGTAGCAGTTCTGGGTACTGTCAACGGCGTAAACCTGACAGACGGTCTGGATGGTCTGGCCGGCGGTGTCACACTGCTGGTGGCAGCTTTCTTCATGATCGTTGCATGGGCGGCAGGCAGCACCATTTCTCCTATCTGCGGGGCTATCGTGGGTGGCCTTCTGGCGTTTTTGATCTTTAACTCTTACCCTGCGAAGGTATTCATGGGTGACACAGGCTCTTTGGCACTGGGCGGCTTCGTGGCGGCAACGGCATTCATCCTGAAAATGCCTATTTTCATTGTCATCGTAGGCTTCATCTATCTGTGGGAATCTATCACTGTGATGCTGCAGGTTGGCTGGTTCAAACTGACAAAGAAAAAATACGGCGAAGGCAGACGTCTGTTCAAGATGGCTCCCTTCCATCATCATCTGGAAAAATGCGGCTGGAGAGAAACGAAGGTTGTAACACTGTTCTATGTGGCAACAGCACTGCTGTGTCTGATCGGCTTTTTGGGCTGTAAATATATGTTCCTGTAATAGGAAACTGGAAAGAAGGAATTAGTTGTGGAATACAATGGTAAAAAAGCACTGGTCTGCGGTATGGCCAGAAGCGGGATCGCTGCGGCAAAGCTGCTGAAAAGACTGGGTGCGGAAGTAACACTGCAGGATATGAAAAAAAGAGAAGATATTTCTGCAGATGTACTGAATCTGGAAAATGAAGGGATCGTGCTTTATACAGGCGCAAACCCTGACGATATTGCCTGCGCACAGGACATCATTGTTCTGAGCCCCGGCATCCCCTGTGACCTGCCCTTTATCACAGCGGCAGAGGCAGCGGGGGTGTCTGTGATCAGTGAGGTGGAACTGGCATATACCCTGACCAAATGTCCCATCACTGCCATCACAGGCACAAACGGCAAAACAACAACAACAACCTTGACAGGGGAAATCATGAAGGCTGTTTATGGCAATACTGCTGTAGTTGGTAACATCGGTATCCCTTACAGCGAAGAAGTGGAACGCCTGACAGAAAAGGACTGGGTGGTTGCGGAAATCAGCAGCTTCCAGATGGAAAAGGCAAAGGAATTTCATCCCCATATTTCTGCGGTATTGAATATCACGCCTGACCATCTGAACAGACATAAAACCATGGAAGTTTACATTGCCATGAAGGAAAGAGTGTTTGAAAAACAGACGGCAGAGGATTTCTGCATCCTGAATCATGGCGACGAAGCCTGCAGAAAAATGGCAGACAAAACAGCGGCAAAGGTATTTTTCTTCAGCTCTTCCGAAAAACTGGAAGAAGGTATCTATCTGGATGGGGAAACTATCGAAGTACGCTGGAACGGCATCAGCGAAACGCTCATCAATGTAAATGATCTGCAGATTTTGGGCGTGCACAACCATGAAAACGTCATGGCGGCAGCGGCGGCGGCCATCTGTGCCAATATTCCTCTGGATATTATCAGAGATGTGCTGAAGGCTTTTGCAGGGGTAGAACATCGGATCGAATACGTTGCCACAGTAGACGGCGTAGATTATTATAATGACTCCAAGGGCACAAATGTAGATGCATCCATCAGAGCGGTGTTGGCTATGAAAAAGCCTATCGTACTGATCGGCGGCGGCTATGACAAGGGAAGCTCCTTTGACGAATGGACACAGCTGTTCCCCGGCAGAGTAAAACATCTGGTTTTGATCGGTGTAACAGCACCGTTGGTGCGTGCGTCTGCGGAAAAATTTGGTTTCACGGCGATTTCTGAATGTGAAACATTCAAAGAAGCCGTAGACCTTTGCAGAGAAAAGGCGGAAGACGGCGATTGCGTACTGCTTTCTCCTGCATGTGCAAGCTGGGGCATGTTCGATAACTATGAACAGCGCGGCGATCTGTTCAAGGAACAGGTTAGAGGTTATTTGAAATAAAATTCTTTATGAGGTGGCAATATGGGGAAGAATCCTGGCAGACCGAAAAAGAAAACCGCGAAGCGGAAGTATATCAAACCCGGTGGATATGATTTTACTGTGATGTTCATTGTGCTGACATTGGTGCTGTTTGGGATCGTTATGATCTTCAGCTCCAGCTACTATTACACCATGACCAGTGCGAAATATGAGTATGACATGTTCCACTTTCTGAAAAGACAGAGCATCTGGGCTGTTTTGGGGATCATTGCCATGGTGGCGGCCATGAACGTGCCCTATACCTTCTGGCGGAGATTTGCTACACTGTGTTATTGGCTTTCCAATGTATTTCTGGTGCTGTTACCATTTATCGGAATCGAAGCCGGCGGCCAGAAGCGATGGCTGGGGGTGGGGGCTTTGCAGTTCCAGCCTTCAGAATTTACAAAAATTGCAGTGATTTTGTATCTTTCTGTTTATGTGATGGAGCATCGGAAGGAAATGGCCAAGCTGAAGGGCTTTTTGCGGGCCTGTGTCGTGCTGATCATTCCGGTGGGGCTGATTGCTATTTCTAACTTCTCTTCCGCATTGCTGGTAG
>CALFPN010000093.1 GCA_937919015.1 uncultured Clostridia bacterium | reverse complement strand
TTAATTCTGCAAAAGTCTTTTTTGTGCTGTCCGCACAAAATGGTTCGGTTCAAAAGCGTTTCAGGCTTTTCTTTTTATTTACAGAAACCAGAACACTGCCACACCGCCGACAGCAGCCAGCAGGCCCAGAGCCATGCCGACCTTTGCCGCTTTTCTGTCCATGCGGCGGACACGCTTGAAGAAATCTGGGTTATCCAGTTCGGTGATATAAATGCCACCGAACAGTCCCGTGTAGATCTGCAGCTTCAGTTTCTTTTCTTTTTTCAGCATATGATAGGTGCGCTTCGTCAGCTGAAAATGGTAGGTGATGCCATTGTTGATGCCCTCCAGATAATGGGCCTGACGGGCAATTTTTTCCGCCCCTGTTTCATGGGCAATGAAACATCTGCATTCCAGCAGGATCAGTTCCCTCTGCTTCAGCTGCAGACGGTCGATGGCGGTATAGATCATTCCCGTATAAGCATAATTCAGCAGCAATAACGGCAGCAGGGTCAGATGCAGACGCAGCATAGGCATCGTTTCACTGCCCCACCCCTGAATATTCAGGATATACCCCTGCATCTGTACCTGGGCCACGCTGTAAAACATCAGCAGGAAGCTGAACACATACAGAGCCCAAAACAGAAAGGGGTGCCGTTTTCTCTGCTTGATATTCCACCCGCGGATCTCTGTCAAACCTTTACGGCATACCAGAAACATCAGCAAACAGATCAGGAACATCAGCCCGTTTACCACCATGCCTTCCCGAAAGCTGATGGCCATGGCAAGAATGGGGATGAGCCAGCCGGAAAGCAGGGCCCAGCCCAGGCGGCCTGTGACAACAGCCAGAAAAAGGCAAACATATATCGTTATCCATGTGACAAAACCCAGCCACGCCATATTATCTACTCCTTACTGAAATACAATGGAAAGGCGATTGCTCCGCGCTTTGCGCTCTCGCATTCGCCGCTGATATTCGCAAATCGCTCTCTTCGGTCGCTTCTTTACTCATATCATCCAACCTGCCCAATGCCAATGTTCTTCTGCAAACAAGCTTGCTCAGTTCATTGTCGCAGTGCAGGATTTTCCTTGTTTAGATCCCTCTGAAAACATCGGGTCTGAATTTACTGCGCTGTCTGCTTGTTTCGATCTGACCCAGAATTTTCTCTCTTTCGCCGTTCAATGTGCCGCCCAGAGGGATATAGTTGGAAGCGTGGTTGGAACGGAACATGGTTCCTTCCGCATCTACGCTGCGGATAAACAGTTCTGTTTCATCCAGCACTTCATGGGGTGTCAAGAGTTCGATCTCCCCTCTGTTATACTGATCATACATTTCTGTACCAGGTTCGATCATCAGTGTCAGGAAACCAACATACTCAGGCTTGATGGCAGAAATGACTCTGGCACTGCCCAGGGCATGTTCTCTCCAGTATTTTTTGCCGCCCAGACCGGAAATAACGGTAATGGAAACCGTCATGCCTGCCGCGCGAACTTTCTGACCTGCTTCGATCATTTCATCGGAAGTTACGCCTTTTTTTACGAATTTCAGCACTTCATCCGCACCGGATTCCAGACCCATATAAACCATATCCAGACCTGCGTCCTTCAGCTGTTTCAGTTCTTCAGGGGTTTTATGCAGGATATCCTTGGGTGCACCATAAACGGAAATACGTTCACATTCGGGGAAGTATTCGTGGCATTTTTCCAGAATATACAGCAGATCTTCTGTTTTCACAATCAGGGCATCGCCGTCTGCCAGAAAGATGCGGCGCACTTTGATGCGGTTGTAGTATTTTCTGGCCATAGCCAGATCTTCCACCACTTCTTCCAGCGGGCGGATGCGGAATTTTTTATCCTTATACATATTGCAGAATGTACAAGTGTTTCTTGCACAGCCGATGGTCAGCTGAATGATGAGGCTGCCTGCCTCACTGGGGGGTCTGTATACGGTACCTTCATATCTCATAGGTTCATTTCTCCTTTTCAAAAAATTTTTACATACGATTCCCGCAGGAATCCATCTTTTCTATTATACAGGCGAAAACGTGATTTTATCAATACCTATTTCTTTCTAATTGACAAGCGGTCGAATTTTGTATATAATACAGTCTGTATTTTTTCGTTAATACAGCCTTTGTTTCGTCAAACGGCGGCAAAGTCGGCAAAAAATGCAGGGGGATAGCTGCCCGTCAGTTGTTTTTCTGCGTTGTATGCGGACGGAGCCAAAGGGCGGCGGCTCGGCGGAAAAAGGCGGAACTGCTTCGGCAGGCACACACCCATTCTCCAAATTTTTCCAAAGCGACAGATGGAGGCTTTATTAAAAAAACAGGCGGCAAGGCTTCGGCTTTGCCGTTTTTTTATGGTGCAAAGGATTAAAAAAACGACTTCCGCCGAAGCCGCTTTTATAAATTCTTCTTGTCTGTTCTTTCAAGCAAATAATCTACAGATACATTGTATAAGTCCGCCAAAGCACAAAGTACCTGGGGTGGAATCATTCTCTCCCCCGTTTCGTAATACGCATACGTTCTTTGTGGCACATTGATCTTTTCTCCAACCTGTGCCTGTGTCATATCATTATCTTCTCGTAAATCTCGGATACGTTTATAAATCATTTTTATCACCGATTTTACTATAAAATGAACAATTTATTCTATTGATATTTTGAACAATCTGTTCTAAGATATGCATGGAGGGGATACCATGATTTGCGAAAATAAATTCTGTATTTACTATTCTGACCACATCTGTACATTAGATTCTATAGATTCTATTTCTTTGGATTCTGCAGGAATCTGCACAAATTGTATTTATATTGATTTAGAAGAAGCTCTTTTAGAAACTGCCAGAAAACAAATGCACAAAAAGTTTGAAAATATTTATAAAAATTGGAAATAAAAAGAAAGCGGAGGCTCCCGCCGGAGCGTCCAGCCATGCAGGAATTCGTAAAGTCTACGACTTTACTCATCATGGCATTCGCCATATTTCCACAAGTTCTCGACCTTGAGCCATGCAGACATTCGTAAAGTCTTCGACTTTACTCATTATGGCTGTCGCCATATTTCCACAAGTTCTCGACCTTGAGCCATGCAGGATTCGTAAAGCCTTCAGCTTTACTCATCATGGCATTCGCCATATATCGAAAAAGGGTTATATAACTACCTTAGTGAACAAGTTCCCTCGGATAGTTATATAACCCTTTTTCGCTGCAAGGCTCAAAAAAAATGGAAGTTACAGGGCTCGAACCTGTGACCCTCTGCTTGTAAGGCAGATGCTCTCCCAGCTGAGCTAAACTCCCATATCCAATATGTCGCCGTTTGCCTTGAGACCCCGTATTCGTCCGTCTCCCGGCGACGTTGATTATTATATCTCAGATTTCCGTTTTTGTCAACACTTTTTGCCAAAGTTTTTTCAGAAAATTAGAATGCTGATTTTCCGCTTAATTAAGCCAAAAATCAGCATTTTCTCTTTCAGATCTTAAATTTTACGAAAAAATATTTTTGAAAAATCTTCACCGGTTTTCCACTTGTCAAAGAGGAAAACTTTTCAAGTCAATAGCGATTTCCGGCTGTATCGTAGTACGTAAAAGTCGCCCGCACGGAATTGCTTTCCGGCATTTCAAGAATCATCAGCGGCTCTGCAGGGATCTTCTCCGCCTTCCACAGAATGTCGTTGGCGTAGACCTCATATTCCAGATAAGCCAGATCATCACGATCGAACAGCAGGATATCGTAGCTGCCGTGATCCATGTCGAACAAGTTCAAATGGCTGGGCTGCCCACCGTCATTGAGACGATATCCGGAAAAATAATAGACATCCTCTTTTGTTTGGGTAAAGGTCGCCACGCCTTTCTGTCCGTTTTCCTCGTAGAGCCAAAG
>CALFPN010000092.1 GCA_937919015.1 uncultured Clostridia bacterium | reverse complement strand
AGGAAATTCTGATGCAGGCAGGATTCCCCAGAGAGTGAGGGGTTACGCCCTTGCATAGAAAAAACTTTTTCTCATTAGAAAAAGCGATGCTTTTAAATCTTCGAAAAAGTATTTTCTATCGGACGAATCGGTTTTACGAAAAACGCGATAAGGAGGAATGCCGCTATGACGGAAGAAAAACTGGTGGCACTGGCGAAAGAAGCCATGAAAAACGCCTACGCACCCTATTCCAAATTTCAGGTGGGGGCGGCACTCTTGGCGAAAGACGGCAGGGTGTTTACAGGCTGTAATGTGGAAAATGCTTCTTACGGTGCAACCAACTGTGCAGAACGGACGGCGATTTTCAAGGCCGTTTCCGAAGGTTATCGGGAATTTGATGCCATTGCAATTGTGGCATCCAGCGGCGATTTTGCTTCTCCCTGCGGCATCTGCCGACAGGTTCTGGCAGAATTCATGCCCGATGGCAAAGTCATTCTGGACAGTAAGGAAAAGGGTATGGTAACATATTCAGTTAGAGAACTGCTTCCCTCCGGCTTCGGTGCGGAGGATATCAAGTAAGGAAAAAGGTGGAACTATGGCAGAAAAAAGCTGGGAAACACTGGAGGGCGCATGCCTTTCCTGTCATAAGTGCAGATTGGCGGAAATGCGCACCAATGTGGTCATCGGCAAAGGCAACCGCAACGCGGATATCCTCTTTATTGGGGAGGGCCCCGGCCAGCAGGAAGATCTGCAGGGCATACCTTTTGTAGGCCCTGCGGGACAATTACTGGATAAAATGCTGGCAAGTGTCGGTCTAACTCTTTCGGATGTGTATATCGGCAATGTGGTGAAATGCCGCCCGCCCGGCAATCGTGACCCCCATGATGATGAGAAAGAGGCATGCCTGAATTATCTCAGATATCAGCTGATGCTGATCCAGCCGAAAATCATCGTCTGTCTGGGGCGTATTGCTGCCACCACCATCATCGACCCCAATTTTAAGATCACGAAACAGCGCGGACAGTGGTTTGAGCGAAAAGGGTATCATATGATCGCTACATACCATCCCTCTGCATTGCTCAGGGATGAAACGAAAAAGCGTCCTGCATGGGAGGATATGAAGGCCATCCGTGCAAAATGGGACGAGCTGAAGGAAAAAACGGAACAATAAACAGGAGGATGGAAACATGAGTAGCTTAGATGCATTAAAAGCAAAATTTGCAGATGTGGAAGTAAAACCCAATGCAAGAACAATGGAAGAAGTAGTACAGTATATCGAAGAAAACTGGGATGCATTCCGTGTGAAGATCACAGAAGCTGAACTGATGGCTCATTACAAAGCGGCTCTGGAATTTGCAAAAATGATGGGCAAGGATGTAACAGATTTTCAGGATGATATCAGAAGATACCGCCTGCCCCATACAAATAAAATCCACGTTGTTCTGGGTATGAATTCCGAATATATGACAGCGGAAAACGGCATGAAATACTATCAGGCACTGTGTCTGATCAAGGGCCTGACACAGGAAGATATCGATACAAAGAATGAAAGATGGCTGCAGTATATGTTGCTCTTGGATCTGGCGAAGAAATGGGAAGTTCAGGATGCGAATTTTCTGAAAGAACAGAAAGAAATGCTGAAAGAGAGAGGGGTTGAAGTGGAATGAGAAAATTTCATTCCGGTTTCGTTTCTTTGATAGGCAGACCCAATGTGGGGAAATCCACGCTGATGAACTGCCTGATTGGGGAAAAGATCGCCATCACATCCCATAAACCCCAGACTACCAGAAATAAAATCACATCCATCCTGACAAAGGATGATTTCCAGTGTGTATTTCTGGATACACCCGGTATCCATAAACCCAAATCCAAACTGGGCGAATATATGGTGCGTTCTGCGGAAACAACATTTAATGAAGTGGATCTGGTGCTGATGCTGATCGAACCCACCACAGAAGTAGGTGCCCAGGATCAGTATGTGCTGGAACGGATCAAAAACGTAAAAACACCCGTTGTGCTGGTCATCAATAAAATCGACACAGTAGAAAGAGATACCCTGCTGGAAGTGATTGCAACATACAGCAAACTGCATGATTTTGCGGAGGTGGTGCCGATTTCTGCCATGAAGGACAGAAATACAGAGGAACTGCTGGCAGTCATCAAAAAATATCTGCCCGAAGGCCCCCAGTACTTCCCCGGCGATATGGTGACAGACCAGCCGGAGAGACAGATTGCAGCGGAGATCATCCGTGAAAAAGCATTGTATCTCCTGCAGGATGAAGTGCCCCATGGCATTGCGGTGGAAATTATGTCCATGAAAAAACGTGCCGATCAGGATATCGTTGACGTGCAGGCGACCATTTACTGCGAAAGAGATTCCCATAAGGGTATTATCATCGGCAAACAGGGTTCCATGCTGAAACGCATCGGCTCCACAGCCAGATATGATATGCAGAGACTCTTGGGCTCTCCCATCTATCTGCAAATTTGGGTAAAAGTGAAAAAAGACTGGAGGGACAGCGATTTCCTGCTGAAAAACTTCGGCTACGATAAGAAAAACATCTGATACGTGGGACGCTGTCCCACACCCTGCGAGGGGAATGATTCCCCTCGACCCTCGATCGCAAAAGCATACGCTTTTGCAGTGCGGGGAACCTTTCACCAAGGGAAGAAAGATTCCCACGAATGGAAGGATTTTATCAGTATGTTAATTTTCTATTTTCATATCCTATTCTCAAAGGGTGGGGATGAACAATGAGTGAAAAAGAACGTAATTACTGGAAGAGATTTCTGCAGACAGGGCAGGTGGAGGATTACCTGCGCTACTGCAGATATACAGCGGAGCGGGCGGAAAACCCCCGCCGCCGCATAGAAGAAAGTTCCAGATTCAAAAAGTTTTATTAAAGAAATGGAAACGAGGTCGGCTATGGGAACAGAAAAGCTGAGCGGCATTGTCATACGGGAACAGATGAAAGGCGAAAGCAACAAGCAGATCGTCCTTCTGGCAAAGGGCGCGGGGCGTGTGGTTTTGTCTGCCCGTGGGGCGCGGAATGTCAAAAGCAGGCTTTTGGCGGCGACGCAGCTGTTCTGCTATGCCGATTTCGTTGTTTATGAAGGAAACGGCTTTTTTTCCATCAATCAGGCGGAGCTGCAGAAAAGTTTTTATGACCTCAGGACGGACATCGATAAGTTTTCAGAGGCCATGTACCTGACGGAATTGGTAGACCGCGGCTGCCCTGCGGGCATGGAGCAGGATGAAGTGCTGGAACTGTTGTATTATGCCTTTTCTGTCATGGAAAAAGGTACACTGCCCCCGAAGCTGATTTCCCGTATTTTTGAACTGAAATTGCTGCAGATCAACGGATTGTTTGCGCCGGAGGAATGTCATATCTGCGGCAAAAGCAATGGAGATATCTATTTTGACGGCAGACAGGGGGCTTTTTATTGCGAAGACCATAAAACATCCAACAGTATCTTTGTTTATGATGCAGTCAGAAAGGCCTTTGACCATGTATTATCGAAAGATGGCAAATCTGTTTTTGGTTTTAATCTTTCGGAAGAGGCGTTGGAACAGCTGACGGTCATCCTGAAAAACTATATGGATGTACATATGGGGATGCGGTTGAAGAGTCGGGATTTTTTTGCACAGTGAATGAACTTCTGTTCATCTTTTGTGGAAAGTTGTGCATGAGAGGTGGAAAAAGTTTGGAATTCCGTGCAACTTTTTGCCTTGACAATGTGGGGCAAAAGCGTTATCATAAACCACAAGTTCATAGTGACTGCGATGAAAAAGAGGAGTATCTGCGGAGGATTTTCAGAGAACCGGCGGTTGGTGCGAGACGGTAATCGGAAACAGAGAAGGGCACTTTGGAGCAGTTTTTTCACAAAAGAGGGCTGATGCAAACCAGTATCAGTCAACGAGGGTGGAACCGCGGAAGATCATATAGCTTTCGTCCCTTGCTTAACGGCAGGTGGATGAAGGCTTTTTTATTTATTCGTCCCTTGCAACAACAAATTATTTCTTGAAATCAAACGCAGTTTGATTTCGTGTAGGGTCAAGGGGATTATCCCCTTGCAGGGAGTTCGAGGGACAGCATCCCTCGAAGAAAAGGAGGAAAAAATTATGGCAGTAGAATCTATGGAAAAAATCGTAGCATTGGCAAAAAACAGAGGTTTTGTATACCCCGGCTCCGAAATTTACGGCGGTCTGGCAAACACATGGGATTACGGCCCTCTGGGTGTTGAACTGAAAAACAACATGAAAAAAGCATGGTGGAAAAAATTCATTCAGGAAAACCCCATGAACGTTGGTGTTGACTGT
>CALFPN010000091.1 GCA_937919015.1 uncultured Clostridia bacterium | reverse complement strand
ATTTAATTCTGCAAAAGTCTTTTTTGTGCTGTCCGCACAAAATGGTTCGGTTCAATTTGCGTTAAGACTTTTTTGTTTTGGAAAGCGGGCGATGGGAATCGAACCCACCTCTAAAGCTTGGGAAGCTTTCATTCTACCGATGAACTACGCCCGCGGAGATTTACCTTTTCTATTTTATCACATTCCGAGATTTTGTAAAGTAAAATTTTCTCTTAATTTTCTTCAAAAATATGACAATATTACAGGAAGATTCTTTTCCTTTGCAGGAGTTGCATTTGGTTCGGCGGGCATACTAGCATCAGAAAAAATTTTCGGGATGCGAGGGATGCGGCGTGGAAAAATTTTTGGTGACGGGCATGGATGGCGGTTTAAAGGGAAGGGTGCAGATCAGCGGGTCGAAAAACGCAGTTTTGCCGATTTTGGCGGCATGTCTCCTGACAAAGGAGGCCTGCGAGATCCAAAACGTGCCACCCCTTTCAGATGTATATCATATGGTGGAACTGCTGCGGAATTTTGGGGCGGAGGTCATGTTTGATACGGAAAAGGAAAGGGTTTTTGTGCGGGCGGAAAATATCAGCCAGACAGAGGAGGAGTATGAAACGGCCGGAAAAATGCGGGCCTCTTTTCTGGCGGCGGGGGCTCTTTTGGGACGCTGCGGGCAGGCGAAGCTGCCTTTGCCCGGCGGATGTCAGATCGGCAGCCGCCCCATAGACCTGCACCTGAAGGGATTTCAGACCATGGGGGCGAAAAGCAAACAGGAGCATGGTATGGTGGAGCTGGCAGCGAAAACATTAAAGGGCGGGGAGATCTATCTGGATTTTCCCAGCGTAGGGGCAACGGAAAATATTTTGCTGGCAGCGGTGCTGGCAAAAGGAAAGACCACCGTGGAAAATGCGGCGGCAGAGCCTGAAATCTGTGATCTGGCAGATTTTTTGCGGGAAATGGGGGCGCAGATCGAAGGAGACGGCACGGATACCATTACTGTCATGGGGGTAAAGGAACTGCATGGGGCCGTCCATCGGGTGATCCCCGACCGTATCGAGGCGGGCACCTTTATGACAGCAGCAGCCATCACCGGCGGCGATATCCTGCTGGAAAATGTAAAAGAGGAGCATTTGAAGCCGGTCATCGCCAAACTGGCGGAATGTAACGTAAAAACGGAGGTCACGGCAGAGGGGCTGCGGGTTTATCGCAAGGGAAAGCTACAGCCCATCCAGTTGAAGACCATGCCCTATCCGGGATTTCCCACGGATATGCAGGCCCAGTTTATGAGCCTGATGGCGGTGGCGAAGGGCACCAGTGTCATTACGGAAACGGTTTTTGAAAATCGCTTCATGCATGTGGGGGAACTGCAGCGGATGGGGGCGGATATTAAAATAGACAGCCGCAGTGCCGTGATCGAAGGGGTGGAAGGAATGACAGGGGCGAAGGTGCGGGCCACAGACCTGCGGGCGGGGGCAGCCCTTATCCTTTCCGCTCTGGCGGCAAAAGGGGACACGGAGATCAGCGATATTTACCATATCGAAAGAGGCTATGATCGAATCGATGAAAAGCTGCGGAAATTGGGCGCAAATATTCGTAGAGAAACGGAATAAACTGGTAGTGTTCATAAATCTTTTACAATTCGTTCAAGGTTTGCATGTATTTTCTTGCTATACTCGGTAACATCCGAAGGTGTATCCCTTCGGCTACATAATCCACTGAAATGGTTGAAACAAGAAAGCGAGTTGTATCGATATGGAAATGAAAAATCAAAGGAAGCCTTTGTTATATTATTGGCTGATTGCCCTGTTGGTCATGGGTGTCATCAATATGTTTTTTCTGCCCTTTATGGCGAAAAACAGCATTCAACAGGTAAATTATGATGTGTTCCTGACAGAAATGCAGGAAAAGAATATTTCTCAGGCGGAGATCAATGAAGATGTGATTTATTTCTTCCTGAAGGATGAGCCCACAGAATCGACGGAGCAGACAACAACGATTTTTGCTGACGGTAATGCGCCAAAGGTGTATGCCACCGTCCGCATGGATGACCCGCAGCTGGTGGAACGACTGTATGAAGCAGGGGCTTCCTTCGGAGAAGTCAGACCCAAGGAGATTTCCCCTTGGGTAAGCACCCTCATTATGTTCCTGCTGTTTTTCTTTGGCTGGCGCATGATTACGAAACGATTCATGGGCAAGATGGGCGGGCCCACCATGTCCTTTGGCAAGGCCAACGCAAAAATTTATGTGAAAGCCCAAACAGGAAAAACATTCAAGGATGTGGCAGGGCAGGACGAAGCCAAGGAAGCATTGAATGAGATCGTGGATTTCCTCCATAACCCCCAGAAATATACGGAAGTAGGGGCGAAGATGCCCAAGGGGGCGTTGCTGGTAGGCCCTCCCGGTACAGGGAAAACCTTATTGGCGCAGGCAGTGGCAGGGGAGGCCGATGTGCCCTTCTTCTCCATTTCCGGTTCTGAATTTGTGGAAATGTTTGTCGGTATGGGTGCGGCGAAGGTGCGTGACCTGTTCAAACAGGCAAATGAAAAAGCCCCCTGTATCGTATTCATCGATGAGATCGATACCATCGGCAAAAAACGTGATGGAGGCGGTATGGGCGGAAACGATGAAAGAGAACAGACCCTGAATCAGCTGTTGACAGAAATGGACGGTTTTGACGGACAGAAAGGTGTTGTCATCCTTGCGGCGACCAATCGGCCGGAAACACTGGATAAAGCCTTGCTACGTCCCGGACGGTTTGACAGACGGATTCCTGTGGAACTGCCCGACCTGAAGGGCAGGGAAGCGATCCTGCAGGTGCATGCAGAAAAAATCAAACTGGAAGATGATATCGATTTTGATGCCATTGCCAGAGCAACTTCCGGGGCATCCGGCGCGGAATTGGCAAACATCATCAATGAAGGGGCTCTCCGTGCTGTCCGTATGGGCAGAACGAAAGTTTCGCAGAATGATCTGATGGAAAGCGTGGAAGTAATCCTTGCAGGCTATCAGCGCAAAGGCGCAGTTATTTCCAAAGAGGAAAAGGAGATCATTGCCTACCACGAAGTAGGTCATGCGCTGGTGGCGGCAAAGCAGAAAAATTCCGCCCCTGTCCAGAAAATCACCATTATCCCCAGAACCAGCGGTGCTTTAGGCTATACCCTGCAGGTGGATGAAGGAGAAAAATTCCTGATGAACAAAGAAGAACTTTTTAATAAAATTACCACATTCACAGGAGGACGTGCGGCGGAAGAATTGAAATTCGGCTCTGTTACCACAGGGGCATCCAATGATATCGAACAGGCCACCCGCCTTGCCAGAGGGATGATCACCCGTTATGGCATGAGTGAAGAATTCGGCATGGTGGCATTGGAAACCGTGACCAATCAGTATCTGGGCGGAGACACTTCTCTGGCCTGCTCCAATGAAACAGCGGCGAAAATCGATAAGGCAGTTGTGGCACTGGTAAAAGAGGCCCATGACAAGGCATATCGTATCCTGCAGGAAAACAGGGATAAACTGGATGAGATTGCAGCACATCTTCTGGAAAAAGAGACCATTACCGGTCAGGAATTTATGGATATTCTGAACCATAGGGAAGCATGACAAAGAGAACAGAAAAAAAGGAAAAGCAGAGTCGGAGAAGGCTCTGTTTTTTCTTTTTTGTCGAGAATCGGAGGTAGACAATTTTTTTTCGTAAGTGTAAAATAAATAAAAAGGTTGTTTTTGCAGAAAGAAGGTTTTTTATGTCTCGTCATTCGATTCCCTTTGAAGGCATAGAAATTGAATATGAACTGACCCGTAAAAATGTGAAATATATCAATCTGCGTGTCAATAAGTACGGTAAGGTGGCAGTTTCTGCGGGGAAACATGTGCCTTTTGAAGCCATAGATGAATTTGTCCGTTCCAAGGCATCCTGGATCATTATGCATCTGGCGGAGATCGAAAAAATCAGAAGCGAGATGCCGGATACCAGTTTGAATGATGGGAAAATGGTTTTTTATCTGGGCAAGCCTTATCATCTGATTCTGGAACAGGGGAAGAAAGGGGGTTGTTTTGAGGAAGGTATCCTGACCTTCCGTTATCCCACCCTGAAGCCAAATCTTCTGAAGGAAGCCTATCTGGGCTGGCTGAAGGAAGAGGCAGAGAAAAAATTTGAAGAAATCATGGATAGAATATATCCTTTGGTGGCAGAATATTATATAAAGAGGCCACAGATCAAAGTCAGAAATATGAAAAGTATCTGGGGCAGCTGCACCACCACAGGTGCAACCATCCGCCTGAACCTGCAGCTGATGAAGGCGGAGGAGGAATGTATTGAGCAGGTCATTCTTCATGAACTGCTGCATTTCCGTTATCCTAACCATGGGAAATCCTTTTATGATCTGATGGAACAGCTGATGCCGGATTGGAAGGAACGAAAGGAAAAACTGGAAAATAATTTCAAAGACGGCATATAATTTTCAGAAATTTGGGGAAGGATTTGACAAACCCCTTCCCCTGCGCTATAATAATAGAAGTGAAGTTCATATTGACGCGGAGTAGAGCAGTCCGGTAGCTCGTCGGGCTCATAACCCGGAGGTCGCAGGTTCAAATCCTGTCTCCGCAATTAACGAAAAAGGAATACCTTAGGGTATTCCTTTTTTATTGCGTTGTAAGGGCAGTTATCGTTTATAGTGTTGATAAAACAAGAAAAAGGAGGGGGAATATTGTGACGGATGCGGAACGCCGTGCAGCGGCAAAGCAATTTACAGCAGATTGGAATCATCGTGGGGATGAAAAGCAGGATACACAGGCATTCTGGATGGCATTGCTGCAGAGAGTGTTTGGGGTGGAAGAACCTGACAAATATATTTCCTTTGAAGTACCTGTAAAATTAAGCCATACAAGCTTTATCGATGCCTATATTGATGCAACCCGTGTGCTGATTGAGCAAAAGGGCAAAGACATCAATCTGAAAAAAGGCTATAAGCAGTCTGATGATTCCATGCTGACGCCTTTCCAGCAGGCAAGAAGATACGCAGGGTATCTGCCCCATGACAAAAATCCTCGTTGGATCATCGTCTGTAATTTCCAAGAGTTCCATATCCATGACATGAACCGTCCCAACGATGAAGCGGAAATTATTTTGCTGAAGGATTTGGAAAAAGAATATCACCGCTTACATTTTCTTGTAGACACAGGAAATGAGAACATCAAGAAAGAAATGGAAGTTTCTTTGAAAGCAGGGGATTTGGTTGGGGTGCTGTATGATGCACTGCTGAAACAGTATAAAGACCCGGAAAATGCGAAAACACTGAAAAGTCTGAATGCTCTTTGTGTTCGTCTGGTATTTTGTCTGTATGCGGAAGATGCAGGGATCTTTGGCGGTCATGGGAAATTCCATGATTATATGCAGAAGCACAAAAGAATCGATGCGCGGCGCGCGTTGATCGACCTGTTTAAGGTGCTGGATACAAAGGAAGAAGACCGTGACCCTTACA
>CALFPN010000090.1 GCA_937919015.1 uncultured Clostridia bacterium | reverse complement strand
AGGTTCGCTTCCACGATCTGCGGCATACCTTTGCAACCACGGCTCTGGAGTACGGCATGGATGTAAAAACCCTCTCCACGGTCATTGGCCACAACTCCGTGGCGACGACGCTGAATATCTACGCTCACATCACCGATGATATGAGAGCGACCGCGGCAGTGAATATCGACCGTGGAATCGCAAAGCAGGAGCGGGTCGAGATGCCGGAAAAGAAAGCAACACCGGAGAAAACCGAAACAGACTTCGTGGCTACCAAGGGCCAGCGGAGAAAACCCGGCACCGGCTGTCTCAGTCAAATCGGAGAACATCTCTGGGAGGGAAAATACTCCCCCAGAGGGCCGGACGGCAAGAAGCGTCACGGCAACGTCTACGCCCACACCCGTGAGGAGTGCGAGGAGAAGCTAAAGGTTCTGATTCAGGAGATGAAAGCGGAGATTGCAGCTGAACGGAGACAGCTGAAAAAAGCAGCTTGATCTTATGCAAAGAGGCAGGTCCCATCATCGGAGCCTGCCTCAAAGCATAGTCTGTTATGCAACCATTGTGGTAAAGATTACACCGCCATAACCAAAGAAAACGGCCGTTGATGTTTTAGCAAATCTCTTAGAAGTCCAGGCTGACCCGAACTTCATCCAGTGCAACGGTCTCGCTAATCAGTCCCTGCTCCAGCATCCAGTCGATATTCTCCTGCCAGCATGCATCGGACTGGGACAAGAAGGCAGCGTCTGCTGTTTCCATCATGGGGAGCAGGACTTCCATGCTCTTGCGCTCCACTGTTTCGGACAGGGGGAAGTTTTCTTCATTCTGATGGTTCAGCAGAATTTTCAATGCGGCCTCGGGGTCAGCCTTCATATCTGCAAAACCCTTGGCGGATGCCCGCAGGAAAGCTTTCAGAGTCTCGCTATCACTTTCGATAGCATCGTCATTAGCCAGGAACACACCTTCATAATAGGTAGGTACGCCGTATTCGTCCAGATCGAACCAGTTCACGGAGAACCCCTCTTCCTCCATCTGGGGGACCTCATGATTTACAAGGCAGCCGATGGTGGCATCCACATTTCCGGTGGTCATGGAACTCATCAGGTCAAAGCCAACGTCGATCATGGTCACATCACTGTAATCCGCGCCGACGTAATTCATGATGCTGCGAATCAGGGCTTCAGACAGCTCCGTGCCGGCATAGCCGATGGTCTTGCCAACCAGATCCTCTGCGGTGGTAATATTCTTTTCCTCCAGAGACAGCACAATGTTCAGCGGGCCCTGCACCACGGCACCGATGGACTTCACCGGCACGTTCTGCTGTGTGCGGGCCTGAATCACGTCCTGCTGATAGTACAGGCCGATGTCTGCCTGTCCGGCAGCTACAAGAGAAATAGCGTCGTTAGAATTGGAGGGGAACTGGATATTTACCTTCAGTCCTTCTTCTTCATAGTAGCCTTTCTCAATGGCAACATACAGAAAGGCATGCAGTGCATTGGGATACCAATCCAGAACCACGTCCAGTTCTTTCGGTTCCCCGGTGCCTGCATCGTTTTTGCCTGCACCACAGCCGCAAAGTAGCAGGGCGCAGATAAGTATGAAAGATAAAATACGTTTCATGGTAATAACCTCTCTTAGAATTCTCCCCGCCAGCGAACCACTCTTTTCTCCAGCAAAGCCACAAGCGCCACAGCCAGCATCGCAACGGCGGACAGCAGAACGATGGGCGCAAAGACCCCTGCGCCGTCCAATTGTGTCATCATGCGGCGGGAGAAATATCCCAAGCCTGCCTGAGCGCCCAACCATTCGCCGATGGCGGCGCCGATGATGCTCATGGGGATGGCCATTTTGATGGCGGAGAAAAAGTACGGCAGCGTACAGGGAACTTTGATTTTGAAAAAGATGTCTCGTTTGGTGGCGCCGTAGGTCAGCAGCAGCTCAGCCATTTCCACCTTGGCGGACTGTAATCCGTCATACACCGTGATGGTGATGGGGAAAAAGGTAATGAGCACTGTTACCAGCACCTTGCTCCAGATGCTATAGCCAAACCACAGGATAAACAGTGGCGCAATGGCTGTGGTAGGAATGGTCTGGGATGCTACGATCACGGGATACAGAGCTTTTTCCAGTCTGGGGTTCCAGTCCATGGAAATGGCAAGGATCAGCCCCAGTACAACAGAAATCAGCAGACCCAGAGCAGTCACGCCCATGGTGGCAGGCAGATGCTCCATAAATAAAGGTTCCCGTAATTCCCACAGTCTCACCAGAATTTCAACGGGAGAAGGCAGGATATATGCCGCATCGATGCCCATGGCAGCCCCCTGCCAGACCATCAGAAGGATGAATACCAGAATCAGAGAAGAAATATTTTTCATACGTTCACGCTCCTTCTCAGTTTACCAATGAGCTGTTCCTTCAGTTCCACGATCTCGGGACGTTTCAGGTCGCTGCGGTCTCTTTTCTCCGGCAGAGGCACTTCCACCATTTCCATGGAGGAAAAGGGTCTGTCCTGAATGACAAAGATCTTTTTGGAAAGGAAGATGGCTTCCTCCACATCATGGGTGATGAACAGAATGGTTTGATTGTAATGTTCTCTCTGTTTCAGGAGCCATTCCTGCATATCCACCCTTGTCAGGAAATCCAGTGCAGAAAAAGGCTCGTCCAGAAGGAGCATATCCGCACCGGAAAGCAGGGTTCTGGCAAAGGATACCCGCTGTTTCATGCCGCCGGAAAGGTCTTTGGGGTATTTTTTCATATAATCCAGAAGCCCCACCTGTTCCAGAACCTCTTTGCATCTTTTTTCCTGCTCCTTTTTTTCCACCCCTGCCAGCTCCATGGGCAGGCAGATATTCTGCTCAATGGTTCTCCATGGGAACAGCAGGTCTTTCTGGGGCATGAAGGCACTATACTGCTTCAGTCCCGAGATGGGCTTGCCGTCCACGGTGATCTCTCCCTGCTGCAGTTTTTCCAGCCCGTTTATGAGGCGGAAAATGGTGCTTTTCCCACAGCCGGAGGCACCGATGATGGAAACAAAATCCCCTTCCTCCACGGAAAAGGACAGATTCGTCATCATAGGGGCTTCGTCCCCGTCGTATTGGAATGTCACATTCTTAAATTCCAACATAATAGTTTCTCCTTAATAAAAATAACAATACAGAGTCTCAAAGTCATACTTTTCCATGCAAGCATGAAAACCATGACCTTTATACTCTAGTATTTCAGCTCGTAGGCCATATCCCAGAATTGGGCTTCGTAGCGGCTACAATTGACAAAAATTTCTTTCAGATGTTCTTCTCGTTTTTCATCGATGCCTTCGCCGTATTTGTTAACAAGGTCGATGATCAGCTGGGTACTGTCACAATAGGCCTGACAGGAATAGCCATTCACCCATTCGCCGTACATGGGATGCTCCAAAGCACCGGGGATGGTCTTATGATGCTCCCCGATCATCTGATAGCTCCATGCACAGGAAAGCACTGCCACCAGAATTTCCAGCACGCCACCTTTATAGGCTTCATCCAGCATATAGGAAGTATAGGACTGGTTGGGCAGGGAGGTTTTTGTATTGGCAACCTCTTCTTCGGTGATGCCCAATCTGGCCATATAGGCCTTATGGACGTTCATTTCCCCATCCAGGGTATCATGCACCATGCCTGCAAATAACCGCTGCAGTTCTTCCTCATCTGCTTTTACGATACCCAGTGCGAATACCTTGGCATACTGCAGCAGATAACGGTAATCCTGAATCATATAGAAACGGAACCGTTCCATGCCGAGGGTTCCTTCCCCCAGTTCCTTTACAAAGGGCTGGGTCAGGTAGCCGTCCCAAATGGGCTTTGCGGCTTCATACAATTTGTCTGTCAACTTCATAACATCATCCTTTCTTTTGGAAAGGCAGGCGAAAGAAATTCTCTCAAAACAAAAGAA
Organism: uncultured Clostridia bacterium; assembly: GCA_937919015.1. Taxonomy (GTDB): domain Bacteria; phylum Bacillota; class Clostridia; order Lachnospirales; family Anaerotignaceae; genus Anaerotignum_A. The sequence goes on along the minus strand of CALFPN010000090.1, from coordinate 39,265 downwards.
GACCTTCCCCCGTCGGGAAAGGCCTTTGATTGACTTTCTTTTTTCGCTTCCCTCCGTTGGTACTAACCACATCAAGTTCAAAGGGTTGGAAAGAACATTTCCTCTCAGCTGCTCCCTGCAGCACCCCCAGCTTCGAATTATTCAATTCTGATTTTGATTATATATCATAAATGGGGAAAAAGGAAGCCCAAAATGCATTTTTTCTGTAGGTTCCTTATAAATAGGAAATTCTTTCCTTTCCGTAAAAAAATACCGAAAAAATACGGGATCTCAGCCATTTTTTATCTCATTTGCAGAAACGTTCCTTTTTTGCGAAAAATCGCTTGCAAACGAAGGATTTTTCCTTTACATTTCCAAAAAAATGAATACAATAAAAATGATTGACACCAAAAATATTTCTTTATATATAGCAGAAAGAAGGATATCCGAATGGATTACGATACCCAATTGATTAACCTTGCGCTGGATGCAGGGGAGCTGATGCTGGCTTCCGGAGCGGAAACCTTCCGTGTGCAGGATACCATGCTGCGTATTCTGAATACCACCGGCAGAGAAAAGGTAGAAGCACTGGCCATGTGTACACTGCTGATTGTGACACTGCCCAGAGAAGAAAAAGGCCCCCTCTCCATGACCCGCGGTGTGAAAAGCCGTGCCGTCAACTTTGAAAAAATCTGCGCTGTGAACGATATGTCCCGTGCTTTTGTTTCCGGCGATATCACACTGGAAGAAGCCAGCGCACGATGCAGGGAAATCTACCATGCACCAAACTTCAAATTCAGCACCAGAGTATTAGGCTATGCCGTCAATGGCGCAGGCTTTGCCGTTATGGTAGGCGGTGGCCCTCTGGAAGGGTTCATCTCCTTCTTCATCGGTCTTTTAATGGGTATTACGCTGGTTCATTTCGGTGATAAAAAAGTGCCTTTCTTCTTCGGCCCCCTGATGGGCGGTCTGGTGACGGGGCTGGCAGCCTGCTCGGCTCATTTCCTGCTGCCGTATACACAGCTGGACAAAATGATCATCGGTACCATGAAGGCACTGCTGCCCGGCCTTGCCCTTTCCAAAGCCATGCGTGACCTTTTGGAAGGCAACCTGATCAGCGGGAACTCCAAAGTGGTGGAAGTACTGCTCAATGCGGTTTCCATCGCCGGCGGTGTTGCCATCGCACTGACTATTTTCCACATGTCTTAAAAAAAACGGAGGTCAAACTTATGAGTGAACCTATTTTTTATTATCTGATCCATCCCCTCATTGCCATGATAGCCTGCATGGGTTACGCCATTGTGTGCAATGCCCCCAGAAAAGAGATTCCTTACTGCGGCTTAGCTGCTTTCATCTGCTGGCTAACCTATCAGCTGGTGATCCGCCACGACGGCACCCCCTTCGTAGGCACTTTGCTGGCTACCTGCACGGCAACCTCCTTTGCCCGCATCCTTTCCTGCCAGAGAAGACTGCCTACCATCGTGTATCACCTGCCCGGTATCCTGCCTCTGGTGCCCGGTGCTGCCGTATACCACTGCATCACCTCTGCCATGGAAGGCGGTGCCTTTGAGACAACCATCAATATCCTGACTGCATTCAAACTGGCAGGTGCCATCGGTATCGGTTCTGTAATCATTCTGGTTTTGCCTACAAAATGGTTTAATATCATCCCCCATCTGGAACGAAAAGAAGGCTAAAAACGTACAAAAACCCAGTGGTCATCAAGACCATTGGGCTTTTTTTTGTTCATTTTTTCCCATTTTGGTCGGACAAGAGAAAAACCCTCCTGTTTTCTGTCAAAAAACCGGCCTTTTCCAAAAAATAGTTTTACTTTACTTTTCCGGAAAAATGGATAAACTGATACAGCAGGAAAGATTTTTCAGGAAAGGAGGACGAAAAGTGGATCAAGATACCAAGCTCATCAATCTGGCTTTGGACGCCGGAGAAATCATGATCAAAAACGGTGCAGAAACCTTCCGTGTGCAGGATACCATGCAGCGTATTCTGAACACAACAGGAAGAGAAAAAATCGAAGCCGCAGCCCTTTCTACCGTCCTTCTGGTGACCCTCCCCCGTGCGGAAAAGGGCCCTCTTTCCATGATGCGGTCCATCCACAGCCGTTCTGTCAACTTCCAGAAGGTATGTGACGTAAATGATATGTCCCGTGCCTTTGTTTCCGGCAAGATTTCTCTGGATGAAGCCATCGAACGACTGGGCAACATCAGCCGAAACAAAAAATACCATCCTTTGACATATGTTTTGGGTTACGGAGCCATTGCCGGCGGCTGCAGCCTCCTTTTGACCCCCTGCCTGACAGATGGAATCCTCTCCACTCTGATCGGCATATTGGTAGGCATCCTTTCCTTATGGCTGGATACCAAGAAAATGCCCTATTTTCTCCCTCCCTTCCTTTCCGGGGCATTTGTTGCATTCTGCGCCTGCGGACTGCAACCTCTCTTCCCGAAAAGCCATATGGATGCCAGCATCGTCGGCAGCCTTATGCCCCTCCTTCCCGGCATGACCTTTTCCAAAGCCATGCGAGATCTATTGGAAGGAAACCTCATCAGCGGCTACACAAAAGCCGTGGAAGCCATCGTGATCGCCGGCGCATTGGCCGGCGGCATTGGGCTGACCTTATCCTATTTATTATAATAAAAAAATGAAAAAACGCGAAAACAGATTCAGCTGTTTTCGCGTTTCGTTTTTTATCAAAGCTCCCGTCTGCCCTCCAGTGCTCTGGACAATGTGATCTCATCCACATACTCCAGATCTCCGCCCACGGGCACGCCGTTGGCGATGCGGGTCACCTTCACTTCCAAAGGCTTCAGCATTTTTGCAATATACATGGCCGTAGCCTCCCCCTCCACGTTGGGGTTGGTGGCCAAAATGACCTCCTCCACCGTGCCGTCGATGCGGCTGATCAGCTCTCGGATGCGGATATCCTGTGGGCCTACGCCCGTCACGGGAGAGATGGCACCATGCAGCACATGATACACGCCGTGAAACTCCTTGGTTCTTTCGTATGCCGCCATATCTCTGGGGTCTTCCACCACCATGATGACCTTATGGTCACGCTTCACATTGGCACAGACAGGGCAGATCTCCTCCTCCGTCAGGTTGCAGCAAACAGAGCAGTAACGCACCTGATCCTTTGCCTCCAGAATGGCTTCGGAAAGAGCCGCCACCTTTTCTCTGGGCATATGGATGATATGGAAGGCCAGCCGCTGGGCGGATTTGCCGCCAATGCCGGGAAGAGAGGCCAGCTCTTCGATGAGCCTTGTTACAGGGTTGCCGTAAACATTCACAGTAGTATCCCTTCTTTATCAGAACATGCCCATGCCGCCTGTCATACGGCCCATTTCATTGTTATACATTTCTTCCACCTGACGGATGGCTTCGTTTACCGCGGAAATGATCAGGTCTTCCAGCATTTCTACATCATCGGGATCTACCACATCAGGGTTGATCTTCAGTTCCTGAATTTCTTTTTTACCGGAAATCACCACTTTCACCGCACCGCCGCCGGATGTCATTTCCAGTGTTCTTGCTGCCAGTTCTTCCTGTTTTTCCATCATCTGCTTCTGCATTTTCTGTGCCTGCTTCATGAGGTTGTTCATATTCATGCCGCCCATGCCGCCGGGGAAACCGCCTTTTGCCATTTTTATATTCCTCCTTGAAAAAAATAATTTCAAAATTTATATCTTTTCTATTTTATTATAATCCCCGCTTCCTTGCAAGGGGTTATTCCACGTCCGCTTCGGGGAAATACTGCCCCAGAAGGCTGGCAAATTCTGCATCTGCTTCTTCTGTATCCACTTCCTCCTGCTTGCCGTACTGCCTTTCGTACCATTCGTCATAGTCCTTCTGCACTTCAAAACGGATATCAAAGCTCTTTTCCGTTGCTTTTTCCAAAAGTTCCTGAATTTTTTCCACATTGCGCTGGAGCAGATTTGCCGCCACCACATTTTCACAGATCAGATAGAGGGCATTGTCCTCTTTGAACTGGATATTGGTGTTGCGGAGGGTGCCTTTCAGCATCAGGTCATCCACTTCGCTGTAAATCAGCGGCCACTGAGACTGTACCTTTTTCAGATCCTCCGGTAATGCGGGGGGCTTACGCTTGGGTTTCGGGGCTTCTTTCGGTTTTGCGTCGGGTGCCGCCGCAACAGAAACCACCTGTACGCCTTCGGAAACCTTTCTCTCCAGCTCGCCCAGCCTTGCCGCCAAGGTAGAAACATCTTTTTCTGTCCATGGTGCACAAAGCTTCATCAGTTCCACTTCCAGCAGGATACGCTCATTGGGTGCCCACTTCATTTCGCTCTGCAGGTCAGAGAATTTCCCGATAAAATAAATAATCTCCTCAGGAGAGAGCACTTTCGCCGCTGCCTGCAGTCTTTCCGCATTTTCCTTGGAAAGATCCAGCACCATGCCTGCATCGGGGATGGTGGCTGCCATCAGGAGATTGCGCAGATGCTGCAGCAGTTCTGTGACGAACTGCTTCACATCTCTGCCGGAAAGCATCATTTCTTCCACCAGCGTCATGGCTTTTTTCGCATTTTTTTGGGCCAGTGCTTCCGTCATTTCAAAGAAAATGGTCTGGTCTACAGCACCCATGATATCCAGCACCTTTTCCAGCGTCACTTCCTCCCCGCTGAAGAAAGCAAGGCACTGGTCAAGGATGCTCAAAGAATCACGCATGGAGCCGTCCCCCAGCTGTGCCACATAGCGGACTGCTTCAGGGGTTGCACGGTGTCCCTCTTCCTGCAGATAGCCCATGAGGGTTTCTGCGATGGTTTCTGTCGTAATACGACGGAAATCAAACCGCTGCACACGGGACAAAATCGTTGCAGGCACTTTCTGTGGGTCTGTGGTTGCCAAAATGAAAATCACATGGGCAGGGGGTTCTTCCAATGTTTTCAGGAGAGCGTTGAAAGCCGCTGTGGAAAGCATATGCACTTCATCGACGATATAAACCTTGAATTTCCCCTGGGTAGGGGGATATTTTACTTCTTCGCGGATTTCACGGATATTATCCACACCGTTGTTGGAAGCCGCGTCGATCTCGATCACATTGACGCTCCTGCCGGCAAGGATATCCTGACAAACAGCACATACATTACAGGGTTCGCCGTCCTCTGTGGGGTTCATGCAGTTGATGGCTCTGGCGAATATTTTTGCCGTAGAGGTTTTTCCTGTGCCCCTTGTGCCGCAAAAGAGATAGGCGTGGGACACCCGCTGGGATTTCATCTGATTTTTCAGGGTTCTTACGATATGATCCTGCCCAATGACGCTATCAAAGGTCTGGGGGCGGAATTTTCTATACAAAGCTGTATAAGCCATTTTTTCACCTCTCTTTTCGTGGGGTTTCACCCCACACCCCACGAGGGGGTCACCCCCTCGACCCGAGTTGCAAAATGCAGGCATTTTGCGGGGGAAGGGAGATTTTCGTACATATTATATCAATAATATCATACCATAAATCAAAAAATCAGCCACAAAAAAAGTCCTGCTGAACAGGACTTTGATTTTTTAGGAATCCACACGCTCGCTGTTGCCGCATTGCCCCATGCGTTACCAACTTCCACAGCTCCATCCGAGCACCCTTACAACACACACAAGTTGACTGCTTAGTGCTGCTGCCTTCCGACCCTGACACGGTTCACAGGCTCATGTTGCGTAAGACCCGAACTTCAACACTGCTTCCGAAGGGCAGGCCATCAAGCCATGCGTCGAAAGCGAGCATCACCCTCACTATAGCGGATTGTGAGTACAGGGCACCGCTACCGCCCCGGCTAGTGCGGAAATTTTTAACTGGCAAACTGGTTTGCCAGTTGTTTACATTTTTGGTATGAACAGATTCGTTCCATCAGCTTCGCCTTGAAACTCCCTGTTCTCCTCGAGTGGGCAAAGCCCCCTCTGCGGATTCCATTCAGAAAACGTTCCGTTTCCCGAACCCTTCGGCAATATTACCGAAGAACTATGTTATTATACCGATTTATTCCCCTTCTGTCAATGGCAGAACATTGGCATTTTTACGGAAACGCTTGAAAAAACGCTTCATGATCTCACTGCACTGAGGCTGCAGAATCCCTTCCTCGATCTCTACCTGATGATTCAGCTTGGGTTCATTCAGCACATCCAGCACGGAGCCGGCACAGCCCGCCTTACTGTTGCGGGTGCCAAAAACCACTTTGGGGATACGGGCCTGCACGATGGCTCCCGCACACATGGGGCAGGGCTCTACGGTCACATAAAGCACACAATCCTCCAGCCGCCAGTCGCCAACGATTTTTGCAGAAGCATCAATGACATCGATCTCCGCATGGCGCAAAGGGTTTTTATCGGTATTACGCAGATTATGCCCGCGGGCGATGATCTCGCCGTTTCTTACCATGACCGCACCGATGGGCACTTCCCCCGCAGCCAGAGCTTTTTCCGCTTCCAGAAGGGCTTCTGTCATATATTTTTCAGATTCCGTCATTTCTTCCATGATCGGTTTATCGGTTTCTGTCATTTCTTATTCCTCCCCGCCTGCCAGGTACAGCTGCCCTAATCTATCAACGTTATCCTGCACCAGCCAGTAATCAGCCTTGCCGCTGCCGTCAAAATCGCAGGGATAGATACATTCGCCGTAATCGATATCTTCATTGGCCGTCTGCAGTCCTTTTTCCGTCAGGATATATCGGATGGTCGTTGCGGTAGTGTCGCAGGTATAAATCTCCTTCACGCCATCGCCGTTCAGATCGCCGCTGGTGATGGGGCCATAGAAGTTTTCCACGCCCAGATGGGTGCTCCAGATTTTACGGAAACTGCCGCCGTTGAAATGATACAGATACAGATCCTTGCCATCCGTCATCAGGTATTCCTTCTGTCCATCCCCATCCAGATCCGCCGCGTGAAACTGGCTGACAGGATGCTTCAGCTTTCTGCTGCCGGTACGTTCCCAGGCATCACCCTTCTGTTCATAGATATCCATATTTTTGTCAATAAACAGATACAGCTTATTCTTTTCCGCACCGATGGCTGTACAAATCTCGCCTTCCAGTGGAATTTCCCCTGCCACCTGCAGGTTTTCATCATAAAGCATGATGCGCTCCGCTCTGGAATAGGTTTTTTCCGCATCGCTTTCGCCGCTTTCTTCAATGCTGGAAACCAGCACCGCCAAGCGGGCATCTTTCCCGTTTAAAAATACCGCAGATGTGGCTTCCAACCCCCTGCCATAGGAGAAATTGCGGTAACGGCTCAAACCGTGGGCATACCGATACACTGCCGCGGAGCCATCCCGAATGGAAACAGCCAATGTGTTCCCATCGGCATCCTTCCCTGTGGAATAAATGCCTTCCGGTGAGAATTCCCCTCTGCCTTCAGAAAAAGCAGCAGGCATGCCCGTCCAGTTCTCATAGGCCCGAAAGCCACCGTCGGCAAGGAAAGGATTGCGCTCTTTCAGGCTGTAATAGGCCTTATCAAAGCCGCCGGCATAGGCCACCCCGGCTAAATGGCCGCCCACAAACCAGCACTGCAGGGTGCCCGCCCCATCGCCGTTATAATGAAGCAGCGTTGCCTCCGCCAGCACGGCATCCTGCCCCGCCTTCCGCTTCAGATTATATTCGCAGTCTGCGGATGCCGCAAACAAACGGGAATTTTTTTCCGTATTTTCCGGCACTTTGGCCGCACCAAAGGTCAGGCTCGCCCTGTCATAATCCCAGTAAAATTCCTCCATCACATCATCGATGGTTTCTGTATAAGCCTGCTGTTCTTCCGCCGTCAGGCTGATGGTTTGCTCCTCTTCCGGGCCGCAGCCCACCAGCAGAAACAGACTCAGCAGAGCCAGTAATTGTTTTTTCATACTTTTCCCTTTCTATGCAATAGAACCCCTTTTTACGAACATTATATATGATTGTATACCAATTTTCAAATTTATTTCAGAAAACGAGGCCCACCAGCCAGACTGCCGCCGCGATGCCGACAAAATTTGCCATGAGGGCACAGGGCAGGGTCCAGCGGGTCTTTTTGATGCCCACAGAAAGGAAATAGAGGCTCATGGTATAAAAAACCGTTTCCGTACAGCTCATCATAACCGAGGCCACACGGCCAATCTCGGAATCAGGGCCGTAATTGGCAAACAGGTCTGTCAATAAACCGGTTGCTGCCGAAGAAGAAATCAGACGGACAATGCTCAAAGGGGCCAGCTCCGCAGGAAAACCAATGGCATCGGAAAAAGGGCGGAGAAATTCTACCATAAGATTCAGAAGCCCCCCTGCCCGTACCACCTCCACCGCCATCACAAGGCCAATGAGGGTCGGCAGGATATCGATGACCGTCTGCAGGCCCTCCTTTGCCCCCTCCAGAAAGACCTCGTAAATGTCCACCTTCTGCAGGCAGCCGAAAACGACAATGAAGAGGATGGTCACAGGAATCAGAAAATCCGAGATCGTCAGCAGAATACTCATCTGCCCTGCCCCCTTTCCGCGATTTTCGCCGCAAGGGTGCCTACCACTGTAGTAATAAGGGTCGCCACAATCCCCACCCCCACGATCTCCGCAGGGTTTTGGGAACCATACTCCGCCCGATAGGCAAGGATATTCACCGTCACCAGCTGCAGTGAAGTCATATTCACCGTTAAAAACATACACATGGCCGCCGAGGCTGTCCCCTTTTCCTCCCGATTCAGCTTTTGCAGCTCCTTCATGGCCAAAAGACCTGCAGGCGTTGCCGCCCAGCCAAGGCCAAGAAAATTTGCGGCAAAATTCGCCGCGATGTATTTACGGGCCCGATGGGAACGGGGCACAGAAGGAAACAAAAAGTCCATGAGCGGTGTCATTTTTCCCGCCAACCCATCGATCATACCGCCCTTTTCCGCAATTTTCAAAATGCCCGACCAGACCGCCACCACACCGGCCATGGTAAAGGCCAGCTCCATGGCGGATTTGCCGCCGCCAATAACCGCCCGTGTCACCAGATCCATTCTGCCCAGAAAGGCCCCAGTTAAGATTCCTCCGATCACAAAAAAGCCCCAGATCCCATTTAACATCCTTTTTCCCCCCTCGATTCATCCTATGTCCCCTGCGTCCTTTTATGAATCTCTTTCCCGCGTATCTCTGTTTTTTCGTAAAATACAGCCAATATTTTACAATTTATATTGAAATTCCATTTTTGCTATGTTAAGATTCAGTTAAGATTTTTAACGACAAATTACCAACGGAATGATAGAGGGGAAGCGAACAACATGAAATCAACAGGTATCGTAAGAAAAGTGGATGAATTAGGAAGAGTCGTTCTGCCCATCGAGCTTCGCCGTAATATGGGAATCGAAATCAAGGATTCCTTGGAAATTTTTGTTGATGATAACATGATCGTTCTGAAAAAATATGAACCTGCAGATATCTTCACCGGCAGCATGGATGATCTGATCGATTATAAAGGAAAGAAAGTATCCAAACATTCCATCCTTGAGATGGCAAGACTGGCAGGGCTGGAAGTAAAATAAAGATTACAAAAAACGGCACCGAAATCGGTGTCTTTTTTTATTGACAACTTCCCGTAAAACCCAATAAAATAAGGATATTCGTGTATAAACAAAATGGATAAAGAAAGGCGGAAAACCATTATGCATATGACATTTCAAGGCAGCAAAGACTATGTAGCCAGCGAAGAGCTGATGCGTTCTGTAAATATTGCCATCGCCCTGCAGAAGCCCCTGCTCATCAAAGGCGAACCCGGCACAGGCAAGACCATGCTGGCAGAGGCCATTTCTCAGGCTCTGGGCAAAAAACTCATCATCTGGAACATCAAATCAACCACAAAGGCCCAGGACGGCCTGTATGTTTACGACGTGGTACAGCGTCTGTATGACTCCCAGTTCGGCAACGAAGGTGTTGACGATATCGCAAAATATGTAAAGCTTGGTAAACTGGGGGAGGCTTTTAACAGTGAAGAACAGGTGATCCTTCTGATCGACGAAATTGACAAGGCCGATCTGGAATTCCCCAATGACCTTCTGTGGGAACTGGACAAAATGGAATTCTATATCCCCGAAACAAAGGAAACCGTCAAGGCAAAACAGCGTCCTATCGTGATCATCACATCCAACGCGGAAAAGGAACTGCCGGATGCCTTCCTGCGCAGATGCATCTTCCACTACATCGAATTCCCCGACGCAGAACAGATGGAGGAAATCATCAAAGTTCACTTTGACCATGTAGAAGAAAACGTACTGAAGCAGGTTTTGGCAACCTTCTATTGGATCAGAGGTCTGTACAGCATCCAGAAAAAACCCAGCACCTCCGAAGTCATCGACTGGATCCGCGCGCTGGAGCTGGGCGGTGTGCCTTCCTATAAAATCAAAGAAACCGTTCCTTTCGCAGGGGTTCTGCTGAAAAAGAACGAAGACATCGACACCATGAGAAAATTTCTGAAGTAAGTAGGTGAATGACGGATGTTTACTTCATTCTTCTATCTGCTTCGCGCCAGAGGGCTGAAGGTTTCCCTGAATGAATGGATGAGCCTGATCGAAGCTCTGGATAAAGGGTTGCATAACTCCTCTTTTACGGGGTTTTACTACCTTTGCCGCGCCATTCTGGTGAAGAGCGAAGCGGATTTCGATAAATTTGACGGTGCCTTTCTGGAATATTTCAAAGATATGGAACGAGCCACCGACGAACTGCCAAAGGAACTCTTAGACTGGCTGAACAAACCCAGAGAAGAACTGGACGGCAGCTTCAGCGAGGAAGACCTCTTGAGAAACATGGGACTTTCCGAAGAAGAGATCCAGCGCATGTTCCGCGAAAGACTGCAGGAACAGCATGAGCAGCACAACGGCGGTTCCAAGTGGATCGGTACCCGCGGGGCTTCCCCCTTCGGCAACAACGGCCAGATCGATAAGGGCATCCGCGTGGGCGGCAAAAGCCAGAAGCGCAGTGCCTTTCAGGTGGCAGGTGACCGAAAGTTCCGTGATTTCCGCGAGGACAACGTGCTGGATACCCGTCAGTTCCAGATGGCCTTCCGCCGCCTGCGTCAATTTTCCGCAAGGGCTGATGAAGCCAGATCGGAATTCGATATCGACGGCACCATCCGCGAAACCTGCGACAATGCGGGCAGCCTGAAGGTAGTTTATGACAAGCCCAGAAGAAATACCGTAAAGGTACTGCTTCTGATGGACAGCGGCGGCTCCATGGATTATTACAGCAAGATGTGTTCTGCTTTGTTTCAGGCGGTGCGCAATTCCAACCACTTCAAAGACCTGCAGGTGTTCTATTTCCACAACTGCATTTACTCCAAGATCTTCAAAGATCCCCGTATGCGCCCCAATTCTGCTATCCCGACCGAATGGATTTTGCAGAACATCAGCAGCGAATACAAGGTCATCATCGTAGGCGACGCCCAGATGGACCCTTACGAACTGATGGAGGGCAGCTGGTACGGCTATGGCGCAAGAGACAAGACCCCCGGCATTGAATGGATGCGTCGCTTCAAGGAAAAATATCCCCATATCGTTTGGCTGAACCCCTCCGAAAGACCCTACTGGGGTGGCTGGTGGGCAAAGACCTACGATATCCTGCACCATGAATTCGATATGTATAAACTGACCTTGGATGACTTGAATGTGGCTCTGAAAAAACTGATGGTGAGCAGATAAATAACAAAAAGCACTTTCCCCGAAGGGAAAGTGCTTTTCGTTGTTTATGGAGGTATACTCAAAAGCCGGAAAACAGTTTAGTCTACTTTCACTGTCCAGCCAAAAGTATCTTCTTTCAGGCCCCACTGGATGCCTGTCAGTTCGTCATAGATCTTCTGTGTCATTTCACCGATCTGGTTGTTGTTTACAACGATCTTTTCATCGCCGTAAGCAAAGCCGCCGATGGGTGTAACAACGGCTGCTGTGCCGCACATAAATGCTTCCTGCACTTCGCCGTTTTTGCACGCTTCCATCAGTTCTGCAACAGAAATCTTACGTTCTTCTGTTTCCATGCCCCAGCTCTGGGCCATTGCCAGAATAGATCTTCTTGTGACGCCGGGCAGGATAGAGCCATTCAGTTCAGGTGTTACCAGCTTGCCGTTCCAAACGAACATAACGTTCATGCCGCCGCCTTCTTCCACATATTTTCTTTCTACGCCATCTACCCACAGAACCTGAGAATAGCCTTTTTCTGCTGCTTTTTCACCGGCTCTTGTGGCAGCTGCATAGTTACCGCCGCATTTTGCATAGCCTGTACCGCCGCGAACTGCACGCACATCATCCATTTCAATCAGCAGTTCCACGGGCTGCAGACCGCTCTTGTAGTAGCTGCCTACAGGGCAAGCGATGATCATAAATGTAGCATGGTGGATGCCGTGCAGGGACAGGTCAGGGTCTGTACCAAACAGGAAAGGTCTCAGATACAGGGATGTGCCATAGGGTTCAGGAACCCAATCTTTTTCCACGGAAACAAATGCTTTCAGGGCTTCCAGTGCCATTTCCTCATCCAGCTTCGGCAGACACAGTCTTTCTGCAGAATCGTTCATACGGGAGATATTTGCATCGGGGCGGAACATCTGCACCTGACCATTGGGCGTACGGTATGCTTTCAGGCCTTCAAAAACTTCTGCGCCATAGTGGAATACCAGCGCACCGGGATTCAGATGGATATCGCCGAAGGGCACGATACGAGGATTATGCCAACCCTTTTCATCACTGTAATCCATCTGGAACATATGATCTGTAAACGCTACGCCAAAGGGTACGTTTGCAGGGTCTGGTTTTACTTTGGGGTTTGCTGTTTTTGTTACATCGATTTTCATCATAATCAATCTCTCCTTTTCTTTCGTGGTTCTTCTTCCTTTTTCATCTGTATATCAATTATTTATTTTCTGCCATAAATTTGATGTTGCCGCGGATAACCTCACAGGATTTTTTGAATTCCGCCTTTTCCGCATCATTCAGGGGAATTTCAACGACCTGTTCCACACCATCCTTGCCGATCACAGCGGGTACACCGACGAATACGTCTGTTTCACCGTATTCCCCGCACAGCTCTGCGCTGGCAGGCATGATCTGTTTTTCATCATGCAGTACAATGCTTACCATGCGGGCTGCTGTAGTAGCGATACCGTATTCTGTGCAGAATTTGCCGGAAAATGTGACCCAGCCGCCGCCGATAGATTCTTTCTGCAGGGCTGCTCTGTCAAACCGGAAGCGTTCGTCTGTTTTTGCCCATTCCTCCAGAGGTTTGCCTTGGAAGGAAACACTGCTCCATGCCGCAAACTGCTGATTGCCATGTTCCCCCAGCATATACGCTGTGATGGATTTATGGTCGATCCCTGTCTGTCTTGCCAGAGCGGACAGCAGACGGGAAGTATCCAGTCCTGTGCCCGTACCGAAGACACGCCCCTTGGGCAGGCCCAATCCCTTTGCCAGTTCATAAGTAACGACATCACAGGGGTTTGTGATATTGATGACTACGCCGTCGAAGCCGGAGGCTTTTACCCGATCCACATAGCTTCTGACTGCAGGAACAGTGAATTTCATTTCATCCGTTCTGTCCTGATTTTCTCTCAGAATTTCAATTTTACCGATGCTGTTGACAATCACATCGCAGTCACCCAGATCTTCATAGGTACCGCTGTTGACAGTCACTCTATGGGGCAGATAAGCAACGCTGTCCCGCAGATCCTGACATTCACTGTTTACTTTCTTTTCATTGCTGTCTACCAGCACCAGTTCATCGGCAATGCCCTGTACAGCCAGACTGTATGCCACATGGGCACCAACATGGCCCAAACCGATGATACCTACTTTTCTTGTCTTCATATATCTCTCCTCCATTCGATATGGAATTTCTCTGTATTCTCTTATAAACCAAAATTAGGGAACAATATGTGGGTATAAATCATTGCCAGAATCATATATTCCAGCAGCAGGATGCCGAATACGATAATCCCTTTTCTCATAACTTCGCCTTCCTTACCGATGATATCAACCGTAGCGCAGGCCGCAACGACGTTGTTGGGGCAAACCATATTCCCCAGAGAGCCGCCTGCATTCTGTCCTGCAAATACAGTTACGGGGTTGATATCCAGCATATTGCAGGCATTCACATGCATAGGCGCAAACATGATATTGGAGCCCAGACCTGTACCTGTTACAAAGGAACCGGAAGCACCAATCAAAACAGCCGCTGCAGGATAGAACATCCCCGCTGCACCAGAGATCGTCGTTGCGATCACATTCATCATCCCTGTGTCTGCACTCTGCATAACATAAGATACCGTCAGCAGAGAGCCCATGGTTACCATAACAGGCATCACTCGTTTCAAGGTCTGCCCCATGGTATCTGCAAATTCATTGAGGCTGACCCCCAGAATGACGCCGCCTGCCACTGCACAGATAAATACCACGCAGTCTACCCAGACGATATAACCGAAGGTTGTCAGAATCGCCAGTGGTACCGTATATCTGACTACAGGAAGCAGGATAACCAGCAGCAGATAAGGGGATAACGCGCGGAAGGAAGAATAGGTTCTTACACCTTCCTCTGTGCCGCCAAATTCAGACTGATACAGATATTCTTCAGGGGTATTGATCTTGAAAATCTTCAGGTATGCCACAGAAAGTGCGATGGAGAATAAACCTGTACCCAGACTGGTGATTTCAGGGCCCACGAAATTGGAAATACCGAACATAATGGCACATGTGCTGATGCCGGCAAAGGCCAGATAAGGGAGGATGCCTTTAAAGCCTTTTCTTCCGAAAGCGATCAGAATGATCAGGAAGGGAATGATCAGTACCCCAAACATATGGATACGGCCAACCATAGCGGAGTTCAGTGCTGCTGTGCTGAGGCCTTCTTCCACCAGATAGTTACCGCCTGTGATGGTTGTCAGACCCGCACCACCCCAGGAACAGGGGGTTGTATCACCCAACAGGGCTGCTACAATCGCAACCACGGGCTGGAAGCCCAGACCTACCAGAAAAGGGGCCGCAATAGCTGCAGGAGAACCTGCACCGGCTGCACCTTCCAGAAAGATGGGAACCATCATACCAACAATAACCAGCTGCGCTCTTCTGTCACAGGTTACCTCTGCCAGTGTGTTCTGCACCTGACGGATGGCACCTGTGCGCTGCATCAGATTCAGCAGCAGAAAGGAGGAAAATACCAGCATAACGATCTTAGCACCCTCCTTAATTCCCTTCCACAGCAGTGCATCTGTATAGGAAACCATATCATGAAATGCCAGTGAATTGATATTAAAATAGGTAAACGAAATAACAATCGTATATACCAAAGCCAGAGGGGCGACCTTCACGGCCGGCTTCTTCAGGAAAAGAATTCCTGCCAATACAAATAAAAGGGGGCTTAATGCCATTAAAAAAGTCATTTGAACATCTCCTTATCTTTCGTGAATTTCCTTTGGTTTGTCTTTTGTAAATTCTGCTTTGCTTTGTCTTTTGTAAATTCTGCTTTGCTTTGTCTTTTGTAAATTCTGCTTTTTCTTTTGTTTTTTTCTTTAAAGTTCTCGTTTGTGTCTTGCAGAGCGTTCGTTTTTATGTTCCCTCATCAGCGGCGGGCAACAAAAAAGACCCAGGGCCAAATGCCATGGGTCTATGAAAGCAATCCTTATTATAACACAGCTTTCTGCAAAAAGAGTTATTTTTGCACATGACAATCGGCGATATTCTTCTTGATACCCAGCAGCAGGATGCCCAGAATAATAACGCTAATTGGCAGGAGCACAAAACCATATGCAGTTGTCATGAAAAATGTATTCATCATAACGCATAACCTCTTTTCCATAACCTCTTCAAGTGATAGAAAAAAGATAACACGTTCCCTATTGAGCGTCAACCGTCAAAACAAATGGTGTTTTTTTACAAATTGTATTTATTTTTGTACAATTTTACTCATTATAGGAAAAAGCAACAAAAAAGACAAATGTCCATATAATAATTTGCATGCAAATAAACAACCATGCGAAAGAAATAAAAAAGACTGAAAGCCATCACCTTCAGTCTTTTCTGTCTCTTATAAGAATTGATCCAGTTTTTCCTTCAGGTGAGCCGCAGGCACTGCCCCCACTACACCATCCACGGGAATACCATGTTTGAAAATCACCATATTCGGCACACTCATGATACGATATTCCTGCGCCAAATCCATGGATTCATCAATATCTACCTTCACAATCTTTACCTTGCCCTCATATTCAGCAGACAGCTGCTCCAGCACGGGACCCATCATACGGCAAGGGCCGCACCATGTTGCCGCAAAATCCACCAGCACGGGCAGTTTGCTTTCCAATACTTCTGCTTTAAATTCATTGGATCTTACCTGTTTCATATGCATATCCTCCTTGTTTACTCTCTCTATCTTAACCAGTTTTTTGTTTTCTTATGTTTGTATATACTATAGCATAGTATGGAATAAATTTCAATAATTCCTATCAAATAAGAATGATTATTGTAATTTGATTACAAAACTTTTCTTTTCGATGCATATTTTCCCGCAAAGGGGCCATACTGATGACTGAGGATGTTATTCTCCCCCAAAGAGTGGTTGAAAAACCATTCTCATAATAACATTCTTTCTACTTCTTCCCCTTAGAAAAAGGTGCAGGCAAACGCCTGCACCTTTTTTATTGTTGTTAATATTTTTCGATATCGATGATTTCCGGTTTGAAGGGGAATTTCAGTGCTTTCTGGCATACGAATTCAAAGGTATCCGTACTGTCGGAAAGATAGAACTGCTTTTCTCCGTCTGTATCGGTTTCATTCAGCTGATCTTCTTTCTCCAGAAATTTCTTTACCCGTTTTGCCGTTGCCTTGGCCGGGTCTACCAGCTTAATGGCATCGCCCACGGTGGTACCGATGCAGCGTTTCAGCAAAGGATAATGGGTACAGCCCAGCACCAGAGAATCGATCCCCGTTTCCACCAGCTCATCCAGATAGCGTTTGGCCGCCTGACGGGAAATCTCATTATCCACCCAGCCTTCCTCCGCCAAGGGAACAAACAGGGGACATGCCTTTGTGAATACCTGCATTTCGTGATCCTGTTCGCAGATCATGCGTTCATAGGCACCGGAACGCACCGTACCCGGGGTCCCGATGACACCGATCTTTTTATTTTTAGTGGAGCGCAGAGCCTCTTCCACCCCGGGAACCACCACCCCGAAGATGGGCACATCAAAGGTTTCCCGCAGGGCATCGATACTGTTGGAGGATGCTGTGTTGCAGGCCACAATGATGGCCTTTACACCCTTGCTCAGCAGAAATCTCACATTCTGCTTGGAATATTTCGTTACGGCTTCCTTAGATTTGGTACCATAGGGCACACGGGCCGTGTCGCCAAAATATACGATATTTTCATGGGGCATAACCTTCATGATCTGTTTTACCACAGTCAAGCCGCCAACCCCGGAATCAAATACACCGATAGGTCTTGTATCCATATGCTTTCTCCTTACCCTCTGATGCCCGTATCTCTGGACAGTGCCAGTTCAATGAAACGATCCATCAGTTCTCTGTTTGACACGCCGGCCGCTTCCCAAAGCATGGGGTACATGCTGATGGGGGTAAAGCCCGGCATGGTATTCAGCTCATTAAAGAGTACTCTTCCCGTTTTTCTGTCAACGAAAAAATCCACCCTTGCCAACCCACTGCCATCTACGGCACGGAAAATCTTCTTGGCAATGCGGCGCATTTCTTCCGCTTTTTCCCCCTCGATCTCCCCGGGGATCACTGTACGGGATGCGCTGTTGTTATATTTTGCATCGTAGTCATAAAATTCTGCGGCGGAAAGCACTTCCCCCATGCCGCTGACCATGATCTCTTCATTGCCCAGCACGGCACATTCAAATTCTCTGGCATCGATGGCTTCTTCTACGATTACTTTTCTATCATAGCCTGCCGCAAGGTCCAGGGCTACAGAAAGCTCTGCTCTGTTTTTCGCTTTGGAAATCCCCACGGAGGAGCCTGCATTGGAGGGCTTTACAAAGCAGGGATACCCCAGCTTTTTCTCCACACGATCCATGACCTTTTCCCTTTTTGCCGCCAGATCCTGTTTATACAGCCAAAGATATTTTGCCTGAGGGATACGGGCAGACTTAGCAATCATTTTTGTAAAGACCTTATCCATGGAAACGGCAGAGGCCAGCACCCCACAGCCCACATAAGGAATCTGTGCCATTTCCAGAAGGCCCTGAATGGTGCCGTCTTCTCCCCATGCGCCATGGAGCACGGGAATGACCACATCAACGGGAATCTCTTTCACACTGTCATTGACGATTTTTAAGAAACATTTTTTCGTCGCATCCGGAGAAAGGGACACAGGCACACCATATTTTTCCCATTCGCCGCTTTTCACATGCTCCACAGGGCCATGATAAACCAGCCATTCCCCTTTTTTCGTGATGCCCACAGGAAGGACCTGATATTTTTCTTTGTCCAGTGCATGCAGCATCAGCACTGCAGAGGTTCTGGAAACTTCGTGCTCAGAAGACTGTCCCCCGAAAATCACTGCAACCGTTTTTTTGCTGTTCATATTATCCTTCCTCTCAACGGGATATCCGTTTTTACCAATTCTTTTCTATTATATGCACTTCATCCTGCAATGACAACAAAAAATTACGGAAAGGCAGAAATTTCAATATAATTCACGAAAGAAAGGCTCCATTCGGAGCCTTTTTATAAAAATCGGAATATGTAATTTCAAATTTTCTGTTTTTTATTCTCCCAAATGTCAATGGCCTTTGATCAAATGGGAAATAGATTTATACAGGAAAAATGTAATGGCACAGTTGATGCCTGCTTTCAAGGCATTAAAAGGAATGATGGCAGGAATCATCATGCTCATGACCACTTCCAAAGGAGCACCCATGAACAAAGGCGTAAAAATCATATTCATCACAACCATCGCCAGTGTCTGGGCAATGGCACCGCAAATCAGGGCAAATACTGCTGTTTTCTTTGTTTTGTTCTTTTTATAGATATTGCCGGCAACCAGCACACAGCAGCCCGTCGCAAAAATATGCATGATGATACCGATGATGCCGCTCTGGGCGGAAACGGTCATCCCCTGAATGAAGGAAACCACTGCTGTCAGAATAAACCCTGCCGCAGGACCATAGGCGAAGGCGCAGATCATAATGGGAATATCTGCGGGATCATATTCCAGAAAAGCCGCCGCGGGGATCAGAGGAAAATGGATCGCAGAGACCAGCACGATGGAAATTGCACCCAGCATAGCCATGGATACCAATTGTCTTGTTGAAATTTTATTACTATTTACCATTTTGAAAACCTCCATTTATTGTTTCAGATCCTTCAAACTTCCCCTAAAACTAGAAGAAGCCTGAATATCTTCAGGCTAAACAAGCAAAAAAGGATTCCCGCCTTACGCCAAAACAGGCGCAAAGCACGCGATATATACCTTTTCTTCTCCCATCCAGACTATACTGTCGGTTTCGGAATTGCACCGAATCCTGCGCCAAAACGCTCGCGGACTTTACCGCCGATCGGGAATTTCACCCTGCCCTGAAGAAATTTTATTTTTCCCCATTATAATACGAAAACGATCTGAATTCAAGAATTTTCTCTCATTTTTAGAAATGGGGGGCTATCAAAAATGGTGTTCTTTTTCCCTTACCTTTAATTGATTTTTTTCTTGATTCTCACAAAAATCCGTTCAATGCAGTATGCCAGCAGGAATACAAGGAAGATAGCAATCCCCGCTGTTCCGTAATCGTACCCCTGAATACTGTTGGAAATAACAAAGCCAACACCACCGGCACCGACCATCCCCAGAATGGCACATTCCGAAAAATTGATCTCAAAACGCATGCCTGTCCACGCTACGATCTGTGCCAAAGAAGAAGGCAGCACTGCATTCATGAATACACCCAGTCTGGTTGTCCCTGCCGCCTCCAAGGCTTCCAAGGTTTCTGCGGAAATGCTTTCGAAGCTCTGGGCAAAGGATTTTGTAAAAAAGGCTGTTGTATGTACACACAGACCTGCGATCCCAGCTGCAGGGCCCATCCCCAGACAAACCATCATCAGCAGCACCCAGATAGGCGTGGGAACTGCCCGCAGAAATGTAAAAAAGCTCTGGACAAAGCGGGAGAATCTTTTATAACGGAACACATTTTCCGCTGCCAGCATCCCAAAAAACAGTCCCAGCACAATGCTGTATAAGGTAGAAAGAACTGTAATGGACACCGTTTCCAGAAGTGCCGTTCCGATCAGATCCATATTGGTAAACTCAAAATGAAGCAGCTTCCAGAAAATATCTCCCACATCCGGGATACGGGAGGCCAGTCTGCCCCAGTTGATATGTAAAAAATGTTCGCTGATCATGGCCAGAACCACAACAGAAACCAAAAAAACAGGGATTGTACGGTCTTTTTCCGCACAGTCTATCTTTAATTTCCCGGAGCGGGTACGACGCAGCTGCCTTTCTGCGGACATCACATTCTCGCTCATTGGAACAACCTCCTTCTCAGATGACCTGTGACCAGATCCACCAAAATAACCATCGCGGCGATCAGAAGAATGATACTGAAGGCAATATGATACTGAAAGCCTTTGATGTAGGAAAACAGCACCATGCCTACGCCACCGCCGCCCACCATGCCAACGATGGTAGATGCACGGATATTGACCTCCATACAATAAAGAAACCAGGAGAGAAAACCACTCAAACAGGAGGGCAATACACCGTGCACGATACGCTGGGGGAAGGTACTTCCCACTGCCTGCAGACTTTCCAGACAGTCAGAGGAGATATCCTCCATGGTTTCGGCAAAGGCACGCACCATAAAAGCAAAGCTGGTGATACAAAGGGCCACAAAGCCCACGCCTGTGCCAATACCCAAAGAGGAAAAAAGGATAAACGCCCATACCAGGGCAGGAATATTTCTTAAAAATGTCGCAAAGCCGCGCACTGTTTTTGCAAACTTGGGAAAGGGAGATACTCTTTCACTGGCAAAAAGTGCTACGAAAAATGCTAAAATAGCTGCCACTGTTGTGGCAGAGATGGCCATGGCTACCGTTACAAATACACTTTCCAGAATATTTATGATTTTTTCCATTTTCGGTAGTGCCGGAGGGAAGAAATCCTCACTGAGGAACAGCCAGAAATTTTCGGATTTCCGGAACAATTCCATGGGATTGAATTCTGTATAAACGGTGCAGAGGATAAACAGCACAACGATGATACCGAAAAATCCTTCATACACGCGTTTTTCAGCTGGCGCGATTAGCGGAATCTGTTTCTTTCTCATCAGCGTTTCCTCCTCCGATCGTCAGATTTTCTTTGGATGTGCCGTAAATACATTCGATTACATCATCCGTCAATTCTTCGGGACGACCGTCAAAAACGATTTCCCCTTTATGCAGACCGATGATGCGTGTGGAATATTTGATTGCCACATCCAGCTGATGCAGGTTCACAATGCAGGCAATATTGCGCTTGCTTGTCATATCCCGCAGAACATCCATGATGACCTTTGCGCTGAAAGGGTCCAGAGAAGCAATGGGTTCATCGCACAGCAGCAATTTGGGATCCTGCATAATGGCACGGGCAATCCCCACACGCTGCTTCTGCCCGCCGGAAAGATCGCTGGCACGGTTGTAGCAGAAATTGCCTACCCCCAGCTCTTCCAGCAGGGACAGGGCAGTTTCTTTTTCTTTTTCTGTATAAAGACCCAGAATACCTTTCAGACCCTGCATATGCCCCAGTCTGCCATGAAGGACATTCTGGAGCACAGACAGGCGATATACCAGATTATAATTCTGGAAGATCATGCCGATTTTGCAGCGTGTTGCACGAAGGGCTCTCCCGCTCTGGCGGGAAATATCCGTGCCATCCACCAGCACTGCACCCTCGCTGATGGGAATCAGCTTATTGATGGCGCGCAGCAGGGTGGATTTCCCGGAACCGGAGGGCCCGATCACGGAGATAAATTCCCCGGGCATCACATCGAAGGAGATCCCCTTCAATGCGTGTACCCCGTTTGGATAATGTTTGATTACATTCTGAAAACTTAAAATCGGTTTCATAAAAGCCTCCGATGCAATTTCTTATTCTGCGTTGATGTTTTTGTTCAGTGTGATGATGGGTTTATAATCATCCAGTGTACATTCTACGAAACGGGCACCTTCCACTTTGATAACATCTGTGAAGTATTCTTCATTGTCATAGCTTGTCAGGAAGTCGATCAGTTTGTCTCTCAGTTCTGCATCTACTGTTTCACCGATTACCATCGCTTCTGCAGGGATTGCTGCGGAGGAGTGGATGATCTTGATATCGGATTCCTTTGCGTTGCCGTTTGCAATTTCAGATGCCAGAATCTGGTCGGAGATGGGCACTACATCAACGTCGCCTTTGATCACAGCCTGCAGACCTGCCTGATGTTTGCCGGAAAAGCTTACTGCTTCAAAGAATTCACCGTTTGTATGCAGTTTATCGCTGTCCAGATTTTCTTCGGGGAATGCATCCATAATATCAGATGTAGGAACCAGATTACCGGATGTGGAGTCAGGGTCTACAAAGGCCATTGTTTTGCCCTTGATGTCTTTGATGGAATTGATTTCATCATTGTCTGCTCTTGTGATCAGTACGGAATGATAAATGGCTTCCTCCTTGTTGCCGTTAGGTGCTTTCATAACGATAGGTTCTGCATCGGCACGTTCAGAAGCCAGTGCCACTGCCATGGAGCCCATATAAGCCATGTCCGCATTGCCTGTACGCAGGGCTTCAATGATTGCGTTATAGTCACTTGCCTGAATTTCTTCTACTTCCATACCCAGCACTTCGCCCAGATCTTCTGCCAGACCTTTACGGGCATCTGCGCTTTCTGTTGTGGATTCATTGGGAGCATAAGCGATTGTGAACGTTTCTTTTTCCGCTTCGCTGCTGCTGCCGCAGCCTGTCACTGCGCCCACTGCCATTACTGCCATCATTGCCATTGCGATCATTTTTTTCATTTTCATTGTGTTTTTCCTTCTTTCTTTTCTTATAAAATAGAGTACAAAATATCAGAAACGACCTGTTCGGTCAGTTCTACCGGATTATTATCGGCTCTGCCTTTAGTAATGCTCTGGGCTACCAGTGTCGGCAGATCCTCTTCTGCGACACCCCAGTCTTTCAGATGGACGGAATGTCCTGCTGCTTTCAGGATATTTTCGATACGAGGACGAACATCTTCCAACTTTTCTGCGCCCAATGCCTTTAACAATGCATCCATGTCTTTTACCGCCGGTGCATTCAATTCCAGCACCGGAGCGATCAGCATACTTACCGCTACGCCATGGGGAATGTTATGATGCATGGTCAGAGGATAAGAAATGGAATGCCCCGCTGTGGTACGCGTGTTGCTGAACGCCAGACCTGCCATCATGCTGCCTTTTGCCATTTCTTCTCTTGCTTCCGCTTTTCCTGCCAGCAGCGCATCGATGTGATGCATAATCGTACGAATCGCTTCTAACGCCAGACCGCGGGAAACTGCATTCGTTGCTTTTGCCCAATAGCTTTCTACCGCATGGGCCACTGCATCCAGCGCAGAGGATACGGCCAGTTTCAAGGGCATGGACTTTGTCAGATCAGGGTCTACAACAGCTGCATATGCGTAGTTATCCTGTGTATCCACAGAACGCTTTGCGTTCTGCTTGGGGTCCCAGATGGTGGCCCAGCAGGTCACTTCACTGCCTGTCCCTGCTGTAGTAGGCACACCGATCCATTTGGTTTTAGGCATACCGTAGTCTTTCTCTATAATGACTTTTCGCATTTCTTCCACAGAGGTGATCTGTCTGCCGTAAAAACAGCAAAGGGACTTCCCTACATCCATCACGCTGCCACCGCCAACAGCAATGACCGCTGCAGGCGCAAGGTCTGCTGTTTCGCTGTACAGGGCAAACAACTGCTCCACCGTAGGGTTGGATTCGTTAAAAAGAACCGTATGTACCCGAAATGTTTCTTTCAGCCGTTCCAAGCTTTCCGTCCTTACTGCACTTCCGTCCCATGCAATCAGAAGCACTCCGTCTCCCGGCATCAGGATCTTTCCCAGCAAGGAAGGAATTTCTTCAATCGCACCGCTGCCGCAGATCGTCTGCACAGGGTTATAATATCGATTCAATGGAATGTTCACTCCTTTTCTTCTTTGCTCTTGTTTCCTCCCATACTATAAATCCCCTTTGTAAAATCTGTTATCATCCTTTTGTTAAGTTCTGAAGGATATTGTTAAAAAAAGAGTACTTTCTGCAAAGTACCCTTTTCCCAATGGATGCCCTATCTTTTTATGCATTTGTCTGTTTCATTTCATCAGATACAAAATCTCACGGATATCTCTCACCACATGGTCGGCACCGGCTGCATAATAAATCCCTGCTACCTGATGATATAATGTTTCCTTTACTTCTTCAGGCATAGCCTCATATTCTTCCGCAGTCAGCCCCATGACGGAACTGCCTTCCACGATGCCCACAGAAACCATACCTGCATGCTTGCCTTCTTTGATATCAGCCACCGTATCCCCTACTTTCATGACTCTGGAAACATCCTGCAGCTTTAATTCCTGCATGTTTTTGAAAATCATATAAGGATAAGGGCGTCCGCATCCATCAACAGCATCAGGACTTACCCAATAATCAGGTGCATAGCCCTTTTCTGCCGCAGCCGGAACAACAATTTCCATCATTTCATCTGTATACCCTGTGGTAGAACCGATCTTCAGGCCCATTTTTCTCAGTTCCGCAATCGTTTCCAGCACATAAGGCTTGGGGTCTGTAAACTGCTCTACAATCTCCAGAATTTTGCTCTCGCTCAGTTTATAAATTTTATTGACATCTTCTTCTGTCCATGGTCTGCCATATTTTTCTTCCCATAACTGGCTGATCCGTTCCATGGAAAGCATTGTACGCACATGGTCGATCTTTAACATGCCCATGGGTTTACGCACTTCCTCCAATGTAGGTGTTATGCAAAAGGCTTCAAAAGCTTCGATAAATGCTTTTACAGGGGCAAAACAACCATAATCCACAGTGGTGCCTGCCCAGTCCAAAATAATGCCATCATACTTCATATTGGTATCCTCCTTCTTGATAAAGAAATTTCTGTTCCATTCTAAAACAGTTCTATCATACACAGTCAATGTAAAATATGAGAAAGCGTTCCTGTAAAATATTCGTAAAACAGTACCGACAAACAGAAAGAAAGGCATTCTTCTGACGAGAAAAGAACGCCTTTCTTTTACAGAAATCTATTTATTTATTGGGGGTGATCGTAATTTCCTGTGTTTCACCGTTCCAGGCTACTGCTGCATTTAAGCCTTCCGCGATCAGACGAACCGGAAGATAGGTTCTGCCGTTTTCGATATAAGCCGGTGCATCCAGCTGCACGGGTGCGCCATTTACAAGGGCAAAGGTCTGGCCCATGTAAATTTCCAGTTTGGTTTCCTCTTTTGCAATTGTCACCTTCTGTTCTGCCTCATTCCATGTTACAGTTGCCCCCAGGGCTTCCGCAACAAATCTTGCAGGCAGCATGGTTCTTTCGTTTCTGATTACGGGAGGAACATCATTGATGACCACTTCGCCAAAGACCCTTGCAGCGATATTGCCGATGGTCAGAATGATCTTACCTTCTGCTTCTTCCGCAGGTTCGGCTTTTTCTTCTACTTTTTTGAATACGGGATCAATCTCCACTTCACCTCTCGGCATCACGAAGGAATACTTGCCGTTGCCCAGATCTTTCACTTTGATGTTATCGCCGTCTTCCTCTGTCACGGTTACTTTATCCAGCTCGTAGCCATCCTCAGGTGTAACCGTAATGGTAACAGTAGAACCTTTTTTCGCTCTGGTTGTGTTTGTCTTGATTTCCCCATGCTTTGTATCATCCACATTGACGCTGTATTTCTTCTTGGAGGAAGAGGACTTTTTGCTGCTTGTGTTGTCATCCTCTTTATTGTCGTCACCTGTGTTATCATCGCCTTCGTTGCCACCGCCTTCATTGCCGCCGCCTTCATTGCCGCCGCCTTCATTGCCGCCGCCTTCGTTACCGCCTTCATCTTCCCCAATATGTGGTACGGAGATCTTGAACTGGTTGCGGTCACGGAACATCTGATCATTATCTACGGAATACCAGTTGATATCCACCTCATCGCTGCCTTCGTGGAAAGTCAGCATCATCAGCATACCTAAACCGAAGCTGTTATCAATGCCCTGAGCATCACACAGGATGGAGGAGACATCCTTACCTGCACCGTTTTTATCTGTACGGCGAGCCAGATCAGGATAGCCGATATGACCACCAATCGCCAGAACGACATTGGGGTATTTGCCTAACTGATCCCAAATATCGTTACCGCTGGGTGTAGGCCAATCCATGTCTTCATCATTCAGCTGGGTACCATCCACATACATATAGGCATGAGCTGTCAGGATCACGTTTTTATCTGGATTCTCTTTGATAATATTTTCTGCCCAGTCCAGAGCATCCTTCTTGGGGTTCCAGCCCAGAGAAAAGATCAGATATTCTCTGCCGCCGGCTTCCACTCCCCAGCAGGTATGGCGCAGGCTAGGTTCGCCGTTTGCCGTTGTGCCATAGGACTCTACAAACCAAGGCTTCTGGGAGTATTCTTCGTAAGTATAACGCGCATCCCATTCTCTGCTGCCGCTGCCGATGTCATGGTTGCCCTGCATAGGCATCCATGCAACACCGTTTTCATCCAAGATGTCTGTTGCTGCCACACAGTTGTTCAGCTGTGTATCATTGATTGTATTTACCATATCCCCCAGATGCATTACGGCTTTGATGTTGTAAACATCCTTATGATCCGCAATCCACTGGGTCATATCTTTGTAGATGTCCTTATATGTCTGAGAAAGGAACTGCGTATCGGGCAGGGCGATCATGGAATAGCTGCCTTCTGCAAATGCAGGATTCAGCCAGTCTTTGAATTTGTACAGGTCATTTTCGCCTGTCAGATCCAGTTCTTTATATTCTTTTGCTGTATAGCCATCTGCCACATTGAAGTTCCAGCTTGCCTGCAGGTTGTCCTTGCCGGAAGTAACATTGCCTGCTTTTACCGCTTCAAAATCCGCCTTGATCTCTTCCGCTGTACGCACATCAGACCAAACGCTTACATTGGCGATCTCGCCTTTAAAATACTGGGCATTGTAATCATCAGGTCTATTCAAATCTTTGCTGCCATGGCCGCCTGTGCCGCGGTAGTCGCCGCCCACCTTCAGTGCCTGTGTGGGAACCTTGGGTGTCAGCTTGCAATCTTCCACCACAGAAGCCAGTTCCCCATTGATATAGCAGTATACTTTATCATTTTCTGCATCAAAGGTCATGGCTACATGCACCCATTCATCCTGACGCAGGTCAACACCGGGGATCACAATGCTCTGTACAGTACCTGTGCTGTTTTTGTTGCTCAGCTTCCAGTAAAGTCTGGGCTGTCCATTCTCTGCCACTTCAAAGCTGGTATATACGATACTGTAGTTATAATAGCCAAAATCTGCATAGTTACCGCAGATGATGCCGCCGCGGCCTTTCAGGTTTTGGTCCAGTTTCACGGTTGCTTCGAAGGTCAGAGGTGCTTCTGTCAGAGCCTGTTCTGCACACAGCTGTTCTTCCAGACCAAATCTAACGCCGTTCAGTTCGCCCAGTTTAGCGGAAGCATAATTATATTGGAAGCCTGCATAGATCGTGGTATCTGCTG
The DNA here is from genome assembly GCA_937919015.1 of uncultured Clostridia bacterium. GTDB lineage: Bacteria > Bacillota > Clostridia > Lachnospirales > Anaerotignaceae > Anaerotignum_A. The sequence goes on along the minus strand of CALFPN010000090.1, from coordinate 11,599 downwards.
TAACCTTATCTGTTTCAAAATTCCATTCTTTGGTGCAGGCTGCATCTTTGAACCAGCCTTTGAAGGTGCTGCCGCCTCTTTCCAGTGTTACATTGGGATCTGTTACCAGTGTGTTCACTTTCTGGGTTCTTTCTACCAGTGCCGCTGCATCACCTGCTGTAACGGTTGCACCGGCAATGCTAAATTTTACGATATATTCTGTATTGGGGTCATCGGGATAGCCAACGGCTTTCACCGCAAAGCCGCCTGTTTTCACCTTATCCGCAAAAACGGTATCGGAATAAACATTTTTGCTGCCTTCTGCGCCACCCACAGAAGCAAAGCTCCATGCGTGAGCCAGACCGGCTTCGTTGCCTTTTACAGATTTTTTATAGTATTCTGCGATTTCTTCATCGGTGCGGACATCGCTCCACATACGCACTTCGTTGATCTCGCCATCGAAGTAAATGGGGGTTTCATGATAGTCACTGCCAAAGCAGAGCCAGTTTTTCAGTTCTGCATCAATAAACACTGCTACATCTTTTTCCGCTTTCTTTTCCCCATTGATGTAAACGTAAACTTTTTTGTTTGCCGCATCACGCACCAAAGAGATCAACTTCCACTCATCATCACAGATATTACCCAATTCAGTAAATGTGATATCATTTTTCGTACCGTCTTTATATTCCCACAGGCGCAGCGTATTATTCTTATTAATCTCCAGCCCCCAGCTTGCGCCACTGCGACCATAGTTATTCATAATGATCTGACGTTTACCAGTGTCGGCGTCTTTGCTATCCAGCTTCACACGAACTTCCACAGTTGTAGGTGTTTTCACAGCACCCTGCACCTGTACATAATCGCCGTCCTCGGAATCGAATACCAGACCCTTCTGTTCTACTGCTGCTTCGGGTGCTTCAGGCTCTTCTTCGGGTTCTTCTTCAGGTTTTGCGTCATAGCCTGCTGTAGTAATATCATTGCTGCCCACTTTGTCTTTTACAACAGTGGTGTTGTATGCAACGCCGTTCGTGTCGCCAAAGTCCCACTGATGTGCCAAGGCTCCGTTATTATACATGGATACTTCGCCAATTTCACCGGACAGTTTATATTTCATGCGGCCGTCCGTACCGAAATAAGTGATTTCAGGCAGAGTTACATCATTAAACTGCAAATTGCCAATAGAAACGCTATCCTGCAGTTCATCGTTAATATAAATATCAACGGTTTCCGCGTCTTTATTACGAACAACTTTCAGTTTCATCCATTCGCCGGTGCAAATATCAATTTTTTTGCTATGCAGGACATTTTTTTCATTTGTGCCGCCATCGAACTTAATGTCGATTCTGCCATTCTCGCCATCAATACATTCCCAGTAACGCAGGGTATTATCACTGTTTACTTCCAGACCCCAGCTGTCCTGATCATAAGTCACATAGTTATTCATAATGATCTGGCGTCTGTTTTCGCCCTGATCCAGTTTGAACCACATTTCTACGCTATCAGGGATCGCAATCGCTTCTTCTGTCACTGCATAGTTTTTATTGCCATCAAAGGCCAGACCATCCTGTTCTTCTGCTGCAGGTGCTGTTTCCTCTTCCAGATTCAGTGTCATCAGAGGAACTTCTTCTGTTTTTTCTTCTACAATTGCTTCGTTTTCTTCCTCTTCTGTAGGATCTTCGTCTTCTTCGATTTCTTCGTCTTCTTCGATTTCTTCGTCTTCTTCGATTTCTTCGTCTTCTTCGACTGCTTCCTCTTCTGTTTCTTCTTCAGTTTCTTCTTCAGTTATAGAAGTTTCCACTGCCATTTCCTGCTCCGTCATGTCACCATTTGCCAATGCCATTACAGGAACAGCGGATGTAGAAACGGATAATGCCAGAAAAGCACATAATCCTTTTTTTGATGCTGCGTGAAATTTCATAAACTGCCTCCTATATAAATTCTTATCAAAAGTACAGCATCAGTATATTTGCCCCGTGTAAAATGCAATATCTTTCTTTTGTTAAATGTATCCGCCGAGGCAAAATTTATAAAATCAATTCTGCAGAAAAAATAAAACCTCCTACCGCAGTTATTATCTGCAGCAAGAGGTCTTTTAGCCTATTCTTTCGTTTGTTCAATCATTTCAGTTTTTTAAATTTATTCGGGTCATAGCCCTTTCTATCCAGTTCCCCTTTTTTCATGGCATAACGCATGAAAAACCCGCAAACCCCTACGGCAACCAGAAAACCGACTGCCACGGGGATGATGGCTGTGCCGGGGCCAACCTGTTCCGCTTCTGCCGCCTGCGTTGCTGCATCCAGCAGAAAAGCTGTTGTCTGGAAATCGAACATATCCATTCCTCCTTACGAAATAAAACGATTCTTGTTTCATTATAGGATAAAAAGGATGTTTTTGCAATATTTGAAACTTTTATTTCCTGCTTTTCCAAAATGTGTAGATGCGAACGATCATCCATATCACGCAAAAAAGCATCAATGCCGCCAAAATCGGATGCTCCAGCCATTCGCCAAAGTATTCGCTCCAAGGCACTGTTTCGCCAGGATATCGACGCCAGCCTCCAAAAAATAATAATTCCATCTTTCCGTCCCTTCCGCATTTTCTTTTTTTATCATAACAAAAAGCTCCCTGTTTCACAACAAAGGGCCAAAATCGCAAGAGTTTCTTAGATATTCTTCATGGTCAGGGAAATCCGTTTTTTCTGCAGGTCTACAGAAAGCACCTTCACCTGCACCACATCCCCCAGCTTCACCGCTTCCAGCGGATGTTTGATGAAACGGTCGCAGATCTGGGAAATATGCACCAGACCATCCTGATGGACACCGATATCCACAAACACACCGAAATCGATGACATTGCGCACCGTGCCTGTCAGCACCATGCCTTCCTTCAGGTCTTCCATGGAAAGGACATCACTGCGCAGCACAGGGGCAGGGGCTTCGTCGCGGGGATCACGGCCGGGCTTTTCCAGTTCACGGATGATATCCTCCAAAGTAGGAAGGCCGATGCCCAGCTCTGCTGCTGTTTTTTCGGGAGATTTGATTTTTTTGGCAAGGCCCGTCACTTTTTTTGCCGCCACATCCTCCAAGGTGTACCCGCAGCGTTTCAATAATTCCTCCGCGGCCTTATAGCTTTCGGGATGAACACCGGTTCTGTCCAAAACCATTTTGCTTTCCGGCAGACGCAGGAAACCTGCACACTGTTCGTAAGCCTTGGGCCCCAGTTTGGGCACCTTCAAAAGTTCCTTTCTGGCGGAGAATCTGCCATTTTCTTCTCTGTATTTCAGGATATTTTTCGCCACCGTACCGTTGATGCCCGCCACATAGGAAAGCAATGCAGGGCTGGCGGTGTTCAGATCTACACCCACGCTATTTACACAGTCTTCCACCACGCCACCCAGAGCTTCACCCAGACGCTTCTGGTTCATGTCATGCTGATACTGACCAACACCGATGGATTTGGGGTCGATCTTCACCAATTCCGCCAAAGGGTCTTGAATACGTCTGCCGATGGAAACGGCACTGCGGAGGGAAACATCATATTCGGGGAATTCCTCCGCCCCCAGCTTGGATGCAGAATAAACGGATGCCCCCGCTTCATTGGCAATGATATACTGTACTTTACGTTTTGTTTTCTTCAGCATTTCCGCCACAAACAGTTCGGATTCCCGGGAGGCCGTGCCGTTGCCGATGGAAATGAGGTCAACGCCGTATTTTTCAATAAGACCCAGCAGTTTCTTTTCCGCTTCAGCGGTTTTATTCTGGGGAGGGGTGGGATAAACCACGGCAGTTTCCAGCGGTTTGCCTGTGGCATCGATGACAGCAATTTTGCAGCCTGTGCGGTAGGCAGGGTCAAGGGCAAGAACCACCTTGCCGCTGATGGGCGGCTGTAACAAAAGCTGCTTCAGATTTTCACGGAAGACGCCGATGGCAGATTCTTCCGCTTTTTCCGTCAGGTCATTTCTGATCTCTCTTTCCAGAGAGGGAGCGATCAATCGTTTATAGCTGTCCGCAATAACTTCTCTGAGAATTTCCGCCGTATCGCTGTTTTTGCGGATGATCTTCCGTTCCATCCGCTGCAGCAGTTTATCTTCTTCCCCTTCAATTTTCACGGAAAGGAAGCCTTCCTTTTCTCCGCGGTTCACCGCAAGGATGCGATGACCTGCCGCTTTTTTCAGTGGCTCCTGATAATCATAATACATTTCGTAAACAGAAGGTTCCTCCTTGGATTTTTTGGAAAGGAGGGCCCCATACTGCACCGTTGCTTCGCGGAGCGTCTTTCTCAGGTCGGCATCATCGGAAATCTGCTCCGCCAGAATATCCTTCGCCCCCTGCATGGCATCGGCAATGGTTTCCACACCTTTTTCTGCATCCACGAAAGCCGCCGCATAGTCCTCCAGTTTACCGATCAGCTTCTGCCCCCAGATCATATCTGCCAGGGGCTGCAACCCTTTTTCCTTTGCGATGGAAGCGCGGGTGCGGCGTTTGGGGCGGAAGGGACGATAAATATCGTCGATCTCTGTCTGGGTTTCCGCTGCATCCAGTTTCGCCGCCAGTTCATCGGTCAGGTTGCCCTGTTCGGCAATGGCATTTTTCACCTGCCCCCGCTTTTCCTCCAGATTGCGGAGGGCAGTCAGCCGTTCGGAAAGCTGACGGATAATCTGATCATCCAGAGAACCGGTCATTTCCTTACGGTAACGAGCGATAAACGGAACGGTGTTGCCCTCGTCTAAAAGCTTCACCGTATTTTCCACTTGTGATGCCTTGATATTCAATTCTTCCTGTAATTTCTTTAATATATCCATATATAATCTCCTTTTTCTTGAGGGCTTTGCCCTCAAACTCCCACGAGGGGGTCACCCCCTCGACCCGATACCGCAAAACCATTACATGGTTTTGTAAGTAAGGTTTAGGTCAAGCCTTTTCAAAGGCTTGTGGGGTGCAGGGGCAACGCCCTGCAAAGAAAAGAATCATTAAGATTTCTGTAATTGACGATACATATATTTTGTAGTACCGTTAAATCAGAAGATCGGAAACAAAGGTCGGTTTTCACCGACCTTTTCTTTTATATAAAAGGAGGGAACCCCTATGAAAATTGGTTTTATCGGTGCAGGCAATATGGCAGGTGCCATTGCAAAAGGAATGGTAAATTCCTACAAATTCAGAGGACAGGATATTTTTATCACAAGCAAAACCGTAACTTCCGCTCAGGAACTGGCAAGGACCTGCGGCGCATATGCAGTGAAAACGACGGCGGAAGTGGTGAACAACACAGATGTGCTGGTGCTGGCGGTAAAACCCCATGTACTGGCGGCGGTTGTGCCTGCGCTGCAAGAAGAAATCGCGGCAAAGAAACCCCTGGTCGTTTCCATCGCCGCAGGCAAACCACTGGACTATCTGGCATCCCTGCTGCCGGAAGGCACACCCATTGCCCGCGTCATGCCCAATATCAACGCAAAGATCGGCGCAGCCACCAGCGGTATGTGTGTGAACGAATATGTCACAGAAGAACAGAAGAAGATCGTCAGAGAGGTATTTGAAACCATCGGTACGGTGATCGAAGTAGACGAAAATCATTTCGGCATCTTCACCGTGCTGGCCGGTTCTGCCCCCGCCTTTGCCTATCTGTATATGGACGCTTTGGCCCGTGCGGCCGTAAAAGCGGGCATGCCCAAAAAACAGGCCTTGGAGATTGCTGCGGCAACGGTGGAAGGCTCTGCTAAAATGGTGCTGAAAAGCGGGGAACATCCTATGGCACTGGTGGATCAGGTTTGCTCCCCCGGCGGCACCACCATCGAAGGCGTAGCTTCTCTGCAGGCCGATGGTTTTGAAGCGACCCTGACACGGGCGTTTGATGCCGTTCTGGAAAAGGACAACAAAATCGCAGGCAAAAAATAAGAGCAGACGGAGGTGTATGCCATGAAAAAATGGATTTCATTGACACTGAGCACCTTATTTATATTGCAACCTGCAGCAGCCTTTGCCAATTCCGCCCAGACATATTTTCAGGGGATTTCCCCTACAGGGACGATGGTGATCGGTGAGCAGTCGCCCATTGTTGTGGAGCAGGAACAGCTGACCTTCGACCTGCAGGAATTTCCTCTGGAGCATTATGCGGAGGAAGAAGCATATCTGGCTTACAGCGGGAAAGTGACGGCGGAATATACCTTCCATAACCCTGCCGATTATGATATAAGGGCGAAGCTGGCCTTCCCCTTTGGGCAGACCCCCGATTACGGCTATTCTTTTAACCCCGATACGGATCAGCGGGTCTATGCCCCCGACGGGGAAAAATATGACGTGCTGGTGGATGGCGAACCCATCGAAAGTACCGTTCGCCATACCCTCTTTTACCGTGGAGAGGAATTTCAGCTGGAAAAAAATCTGCCGAATCTCATCGATGGTTACATGGAGGATGACTTTTTTCATTTCGATCTGCCTGTAACCAAATATACATGGGAAATCAGCGGTATCGATACAGAAGAATTTCAGGCGGCACGGCTGGGCTTCCGGTGGAGTGGGGACGAAACAGAGCGGAAACTGCTCTTGATGGATCAGTCCGGTGGCGAAAATAAAGAGGATAAGATTGCCGTGACCCGCTGGGTGGAAAACGGCGACAGCATCGAAGTGTATGTCTTCGGCAAACCGCTGGAAGAAGAACCGGAATGGTTCTCGGAAAATGGATCGGAGAATACGCCCTTCGATTACGAACTGACCTTCCTTGGGGAGGAAACAGCCACTTATGAGGAATTTGTTTTCGCGGACTGGGAGGAAAATGCCATGGTTTTGCGCCATGACTGGTATAATGCCGTGACCCAGAACTTGAAAAACTGTGAATGGGAGTATGGCATCCTGAATAGTTTGGAATATGCGGGGCAGTTTCTGGCGGATGACCTGCTGCGGTGGTATGAATATGAAATTTTCATTCCCGCCGGGGGAACCATTACCAATACGGTGACAGCCCCCATTTATCCCGATCTGAATACCCGTTATGAACCGCCCATCTATACATACAGTTATCTGCTTTCCCCTGCCAAAACATGGGCAGAGTTCGGCACGCTGGATATTGTGGTACATACCCCTTATTACATGACGGAAAGCGGTGGAGATTTCAGTTTTGAAAAAACAGAAACGGGCTATCAGGTATCCTATGATGGTCTGCCTGATGGGGAACTGGAATTTACTCTGTCGGCAGATGCATACCCGAAGGAAATAAATAATTTGAGCGATGTAGTACGAATGGCGTCTTTGATTTGTGCAAGTTTGGCAATCGTTTTTGGTATTGCTGCATTCAGATATGCTGAAAAAAAGGAAAAGAAACAGTAAATAAAAAAGCTCGGCTTAGCCGAGCTTTTTTTGATGCATTTCTTTTGTTAGAAAAAGAGATGGAATGTGTTGAATCTCCACCCGGCTTCTTCCTTCCACAGCACAAACAGGAATTCCTGTGTGGTGTAGTTTTCGGGGTCAGCAGGTGCTTCGTAGAAGTATTTGCCTTCGTAAGGTTTGCCGCTGTTGGTGTAATAAGCGGTTGCCTTGAAGCCCATTTCCTCTTCGCCTTCCTTATCCATGGCAAAGGTGTGGCCCACATAGAAGGGGTTTGTGCTTCTGCCGGCACCCAGGAAATACAGGCCGCCGTTGTCACCCTTTGTATACATGATGTTGTCGGGGCTCAGAATGCTGTTATCCACGAACTGTTCTGTGAAATACTGCAGCAGATATGTGCGGAAATCATCATAGGTTTTGAAACGGCTGTCTGTAATGCGGTAATATTCAAAACCGTCTTTTTCAAAAATATCTTCCGCATCATAGTCGAATTTTGCCAGATTTGTCTGGTAGTAGATTTTATAGGCATCGGCGTACAGCTGCTGCAGTTCTTCATCCAGAGGGGGCAGGCTTTCGTCCTCTACCTGAATGGTGGCTGCAATGGAATCCTCGGGGGCAACGGTATTGTCGCTGCCGCCGCAGCCTGTCACCAGTGCTGCACCGATGGCTGCCATAGCCAGTAATGTCAATAATTTCTTTTTCATGGGGGTTCCTCCTTTGGTTCTTTTCTCTTGGGTTTCAGTATAGCACAGGGGTCACCCGCAAGAAAGGGGGTTTTGGAAATTGAAAGAAAAATGTAAGACTTTTTTTCGACAAAAGAAAGGCGGTGCATTTAGAGGAGTCCTGATAGGAAAACAAAAAACCGAAAGAAATCCTTCATCACAAGGTTTCTTTCGGTTTTTGATTTCTACGAAATGTTTTCTTATTTCAGGACATCCTCGCAGTGCGGCTTAAGAAATCAAAGGAATTTGGAAATAATGTTTTCTTAAGCCGCTACTACATGGCATCGCCTTGGTTTCTTTTACAATCAGGCTTCCTGCTGTAATTCGTCTGTCTGGTGACAGCCTATCTTACATTTCCGCCATTTTTTTGTAGGATTCGTATTTTTCTTTCGCCTGTACTTCTGCTTCTTTCAGCAGTACTTCAGCTGTTTCGGGGAAGGTACGAACCAGGGAAGCGTAACGAACTTCGCCCATCAGGAATTCGTTCAGATCCATGGAAGGTTCTTTGGAATCCAGAATGAAGGGGTTCTTGCCTTCTTTCTTCAGATCAGGATTGAAGCGGTACAGGTGCCAGTAACCGGACTGAACAGCCAGTTTTGCTTCCAGCTGAGAGTTTGCCATACCCTTGGAAATACCGTGGTTGATACAAGGAGCGTAAGCAATGATCAGGGAAGGACCTTTGTAAGCTTCTGCTTCTTTCAGAGCTTTTACCAGCTGGTTAGGGTCTGCACCCAGAGCTACCTGTGCGACATATACATAGCCATAGCTCATTGCCAGTGCGCCCAGATCTTTTTTCACTGTGGGTTTACCGCCTGCTGCGAACTGTGCCACAGCACCGATGGGTGTTGCTTTGGAGGACTGACCGCCTGTGTTGGAGTATACTTCTGTATCTACCACCAGAACGTTTACGTCACGGCCGGAAGCCAGAACGTGGTCCAGACCGCCGTAACCGATATCGTATGCCCAGCCGTCGCCGCCGTACATCCACATGGATTTCTTTGTCAGGTGTTCGCTGTTATCCTGGATGTATGCTTTCAGTTCAGCTGCTTCGCCTTCTACTGCCAGACCTTCCAGAGCTGCCAGCAGGGCACGGCTGTCTGCTTTGGATCTGTCGCCGTTATCCCAGTTTTCCAGCCATACGTTCGCTGCTGCTGCGAAGTCTGTCCCTTCTGTCAGAGCCAGCAGATCTTTTACTTTCATGGTGATGCGGTCTCTCTGCTGTTCAACGGACAGTACCATACCAACGGAGAACTGTGCGTTGTTTTCAAACAGGGAGTTAGACCATGCAGGGCCCCAGCCTTCTTTGTTTGTTGTATAAGGTACACAAGGAGCAGCTGCACCCCAAGCCTGTGTACAGCCTGTTGCGTTTGCCAGATACATTCTGTCACCGTACAGCTGTGTCATCAGTTTTGCATAAGCTGTTTCGCCGCAGCCTGCGCATGCGCCGGAGAATTCCAGCAGAGGCTGTTCGAACTGAGAGCCTTTTACGGAGAACTTGTTCATGGGGTTGGGTTTGTCGGACAGTGTCAGGGAGAAGTCCCAGTTAGGCTGTTCGGGCATCTGTGTATCCAGAGGTTTCATTACCAGAGCTTTTTCTTTTGCGGGACATGCTGTTACGCAGACACCACAGCCCTGACAATCCAGAGGATCTACCTGCATACGGAATTTGTACTGTTTGATGTCGCCTGCGCCGATGGCATCCAGTACTGCATACCCTTCGGGAGCGTTCTGTGCTTCTTCTTCTGTCAGCAGGAAAGGTCTGATGGCAGCGTGAGGACATACGTAGGAACACTGGTTACACTGGATACAGTTTGTTGCGATCCATTCGGGAACGTCGATGGCAACACCACGTTTTTCGTAAGCGGATGTGCCCAGAGGAGCGGTACCGTCTTCTCTGCCTGCAAATACGGATGTAGGCAGCAGATCGCCTTTCAGTGCGTTCATGGGTACCATCAGTTTTTCCACGTATTCGGGCAGTACTTTCTTGATTGCTTCTTTGTCAGCGTCAACGGCATCTTTCCAGCTTGCGGGAACATCAACTTTTACCAGACCGCTAAGACCTGCGTCAACCGCAGCGTAGTTCATGTTAACAACTTTTTCACCTTTTTTGCCGTAGGATTTTACGATGGCTGCTTTCATGTAGTTTACTGCGTCATCAACGGGGATGATGTTTGCCAGTTTGAAGAATGCGGACTGCAGGATGGCATTTGTTTTGTTGCCCAGACCGATTTCTTTACCGATCTTGATGGCGTCGATGGTATAGAAGTTGATATTGTTGTTTGCAATATATTTTTTCACGTCAGCGGACAGGTTTTTGTCCAGTTCTGCAGCATCCCATGCACAGTTCAAGAGGAAGGTACCGCCGGGTTTGATTTCGGAAACGATATCATATTTTTCCATGTAGCTCTGGTTGTGGCAAGCTACGAAGTCTGCGTTCTTTGTTACCAGATAGCTGGAACGGATGGGTGTGTCACCGAAACGCAGGTGAGAACGTGTGATACCGCCGGATTTCTTTGTATCGTATTCGAAGTATGCCTGTGCGTATTTGTCTGTGTGGTCGCCGATGATCTTGATGGAGTTTTTGTTTGCACCAACAGTACCGTCGGAGCCCAGACCCCAGAATTTACAGGATACTGTGCTTTCATCAGACAGGTCTGGTTCTTCTGTCACTTCGATGGATGTGTTGGAAACGTCATCGATGATACCAACGGTGAAGTGGTGTTTCTGTGCACCCTTCATATTGTTGAATACAGCGATGATCTGACCGGGTGTTACGTCTTTGGAAGACAGACCGTATCTACCAGCCAGTACTTTTACCATTCTGCCTTCTTCGATCAGTGCGGAACATACGTCTGTGTACAGAGGTTCACCCAGCGCACCGGGTTCTTTTGTTCTGTCCAGAACTGTGATTACTTTTGCAGATACGGGCAGAGCAGCCATGAAGTGTTTCAGGGAGAAAGGTCTGTACAGGTGAACCTGCAGGAAACCTACTTTTTCGCCCTTTGCTGTCAGGTTTTCAACAACTTCCTGGGCAACGCCTGTTACGGAACCCATCGCAATGATCACATGTTCCGCATCGGGGGCACCGAAGTAGTTGAACAGCTGATAGTTTCTGCCTGTGATCTTGTTGATTTCCTGCATGTATTCTTCCACGATGGCAGGCAGGTTTGTGTAGAAAGGTGTGCATGCTTCTCTGTTCTGGAAGAATACGTCGGGGTTCTGTACGGTGGAACGCTGAACGGGATGTTCGGGGTTCAGTGCGTTCTTTCTGAATTTTCTCAGCGCATCCTGATCGATCAGTTTGCCCAAATCTTCATAGTCCATTACTTCGATCTTCTGCAGTTCGTGGGAAGTACGGAAACCGTCGAAGAAGTTCAGAACGGGAACGCGGCCCTTGATGGTAGCCAGATGGGCAACGGCACCCAGGTCCATAACCTCCTGGGGATTGGACTCGGCCATCATAGCGAAGCCGGTCTGACGGCAGGCGTATACGTCGGAATGATCGCCGAAGATATTCAGCGCGTGGGAAGCAACGCAGCGGGCGGATACGTGGATAACGCACGGAAGCAGCTCGCCTGC
>CALFPN010000089.1 GCA_937919015.1 uncultured Clostridia bacterium | reverse complement strand
AGGCGGCACTGGCGGTGATCCTGGCGAAGCTGCTGCTCCCGGAACTGGAATATGCCGGGGCAGCAGGCGGTGTGGCAGCGGTCATCGGACATATTTTCCCGTTTTATCTGAATTTTAAGGGCGGAAAGGGGATTGCAGTTATGATCGGGATGACAGCAGCTCTGGCCTTTACGACGGATATCCGTCTGGCTATCCCCACAGCCATTATCGGCTTTGGGCTGGCCTTTGCAACAAGATATGTTTCTGTAGGCTCTCTGGCTTTTGCTGTGACATTGCCTGCCAGCTGTTATCTGCTGGGGTTTGAAAGGGAAGTCGTGCTGATTACGCTGTGCGCCGGCGGGCTGGCCTTTTGGAGACATAGAAAAAATATCAGAAATCTGATGAACGGCACAGAAAACAGATTTGGTTCTAAGAAGTAATAAGACTGGAGGTTATGGAGTATGAAGAAAGTAACCGTCATTGGCTCCGGCAGCTGGGGTACGGCCCTTGCGGTGATGCTGGCAAAAAATGGACACGAAGTCGTGATCTGGTCCAGAAGACAGGACGCAGTGGATGAACTGCTCAATGATAGAAAAAATGAAAGATATCTGCCGGGTGTTGTGATTCCGGAAAATATTCAGGCGACGACAGACCGCGAAAAGGCTGTGGCAGAAGCGGAAATCATTATTCTGGCAGTGCCTTCCCGTGCAGTTGCGGAAACCGTGAGAGATTTTTCTCCCTATTTCAAAACATGGCAGATTCTGGTGAATGTAGCCAAAGGTCTGGAACCCGGCACATTGCTGCGCCTTTCTGATGTCATCCATAGAGAAGCTCCCCAGTGTGAAGTCTGTGTACTTTCCGGCCCCAGCCATGCGGAGGAAGTGGCAAGAGGCATCCCGACTACATGCCTGATTACCTGTGAAAACGAAGCTGCGGCAAAAGTGGTGCAGGAAGAATTTGCAAATCCCCGTTTCCGTCTGTATACCAATACGGATATGATTGGGGTGGAAATGGGTGCAGCGTTGAAAAACGTAATGGCATTGGCGGCCGGCATGTCCGATGGTCTGGGCTTTGGGGATAACACAAAAGCAGCCATCATGACAAGAGGTATGGCGGAAATGAAGCGTCTGGGCCTTGCCATGGGCGGCAAACCGGAAACCTTTGCAGGCCTTTCCGGCATCGGTGACCTGATCGTAACATGCACCAGTATGCATTCCAGAAACCGCAGAGCCGGCATCCTGCTGGGACAGGGGAAAAGCCTGCAGGAAACACTGGATGAAGTAAAAATGGTCGTAGAAGGCGTAAATACGGTACAGGCGGCTTGTGCGCTGGCAGAAAGATACCATGTTTCCATGCCTATTACGCAGACCATCTATCAGGTTTTGTTTGAAGGCAAAAATGTAGAAGATGCCGTTTTGGAACTGATGACAAGAGATCATAAATCCGAAGAATAAGAAATGAAAGCGTTCTCTGAAAGGGGGACGCTTTTTTCGTGGGATAAAAGGCATGTTTGATTTTTGAGATTGCCGTCTATACTGGATAGAGCAGGTTTTTTGACAAAAAGATAGAATTTGCAATCTTTACAAAAGTGAGTGTTGTGCTTATAATGTGGTAATGAAAACTATATTTGATATTGTAGATGTTATTTTAAAATAGAGCTTATTTGGGAGGTACAAAAATGGAACGTTTTATCCTGAGCTGCTGTTCCACAGCAGACCTATCTAAAGAACATTTTGAAAAAAGAGAGATTAACTATGTTTGTTTCCACTATTATCTGGATGAAGCATACTATCCCGATGATCTGGGACAGTCCATGCCCTTTGCGGAATTTTATAGAGCCATGGAAAATGGTGCTATGACAAAAACATCTCAGGTGAATGTGGCGGAATATGAAGAATATTTTGAATCTTTCCTGCGGGAAGGCAAGGATATCCTGCATCTGTCTCTTTCTTCCGGCATTTCCGGCGCATACAATTCCGCTATGGTAGCAAAAAATATGCTGGAAGAAAAATATCCCGACAGAAAGATTTATGTGGTGGATTCCACCTGCGCAGCATGCGGCTATGGTATGCTGATGGATACGCTGGCAGATATGAGAGATGCCGGTAAATCCATCGACGAAGTGCATGATTGGGCAGAAGCAAACAAAAACAGAGTGCAGCACTGGTTTACAGCAACAGACCTGACATATCTGATCCGCGGTGGCCGTGTTTCCAAGGCCTCCGGTTTTGTGGGCACGATGCTGAATATCTGTCCTGTGCTTTGTGTTGCGCCCGATGGTACATTGAAAGCAGTGCAGAAAGTCAGAACAAAGAAAAAAGTTCTGGAAGCATTGGTAAATAAAGTTCTGGAAAACGTGGAAAATGGTGCGGAATACGAAGATAAATGTTATGTTGGTCATTCCGCATGTGAGGAAGATGCAAAAACACTGATTGGGATGATCGAAGAAAAACTGCCTCATCTGAAAGGAAAAGTGGTTCTGGGTAATATCGGCACAGTGATCGGTAGCCACACAGGCCCCGGTACGGTTGTTGTTTGCTTTTTTGGTAAGGAAAGAGTATAATTTCAGTCAAAAGAAACCGAGTCGAAAGACTCGGTTTTTTCATATGGTCGGTATGCCAAGAAAATCTTGTGCGCCCTCCCGACAATAATATCATCAGCATTTTGTCATCCTTTCTGCCAGTTTGTCCCATGGCAGGCTGTGGTGTATATTTCAATTTTTCCTGCGAATACTACTTTCACAGAAAAAGACAAAATGGCAGGAGGAATATAGATGAAAGCAACGGGTATTGTACGAAGAATCGATGATCTGGGGCGTGTGGTGATCCCGAAGGAAATCAGAAGAACGCTGCGGATCAGAGAAGGCGACCCTCTGGAAATTTTTACGGACAGAGAAGGGGAGATTATCCTGAAGAAATATTCTCCCATTGGGGAGCTGGGAACTTTTGCCAAGGAATATGCGGAATCTCTGGCTCAGACGGCAGGACACATCACCTGTATTGTAGACAAAGATCAGATCATTGCCGTTTCCGGCGGCGGAAAGAAGGAATTCTTTGAAAAGCATATCAGTTCCGAAATGGAAAACTGCATCAATAAACGAACGGCCCTGATTGCAGAGCGGAATGATGCCAATTTTGTTCCGGTACTGGCCGATGATAACGGCGAAAGCTATAATCATCAGCTGATTATGCCCATCATTGCGGAAGGAGATGCCATGGGGGCCATTGTATTTCTTTCCAAAGATCAGAAAATGGGAGAAGTGGAAGGGAAGCTGGCTCAGACGGCAGCGGGCTTTCTGGGCAAGCAGATGGAACAGTAAAAGATCTGTCCGTTGGCATTGGGCGGAAGGAAAGACCCTTGGAGCGGTAGTATCCAAGGGCTTTTGCTTTGTCGAAAAATATGGTATTCTGTAGAAAATGCAGAAAGAAATTTTCGGGGAGAATACCATGGAACATATTTTTATCATCAATCCTTCTGCGGGTCAGGGAAAAGCGGGAAAGCTGATCCCTCAGATCAGGAAAGTATTGGAAGGAACGGGTTATGCATACAGTATTTACAAGACAAAGGCTGCGGGCGATGCAGAGAACTTTGTCAGAGAAATCTGTGAAACGGAAAAAGATGTGCGTTTTTATATCTGCGGCGGGGACGGTAGTTTTCATGAAGCGGTCAATGGTGCAAAAGGCTTCCCGCAGGCAGAGATTGGTCTGCTTCCCACAGGGACAGGCAATGATTTTATCCGTAATTTTGGGAACAAAAAGGATTTTCTGGATATTCTTTCTCAGGTAGAAGGAAATTCTGTGGCTTGCGATGCCATTGAGATCAACGGCAGATATGTGGGGAATATGGCCAATATCGGGTTTGACTGTGAGGTGGCGGCCCAAGTTGGAAAATGGAAACAGAAGCCCTTGATCCGAGGCCCCGTGGCCTATCTGATTGGGGTTGCGGCTGAGTTTGCCAGACCTATGGGTAAGCGAATGTCCTTCCGTTGGGCCGATGGCACAACAATGACAGGAAGATTTTTGCTTTGTACCCTTGCCAATGGCTGTTTCTGCGGCGGGGGCTTTTGTTCTTCGCCCAAAGCGGTACTGTATGATGGGTTGATGGATGTGGGGATTGTACAGATGTTGCCCAGAAGGAAATTTGTCGGAATTTTGCCCAAATATAAAACAGGCGCATATCTGGAGACGAAACTGGCGGAGGAAAAAGTGCTGTATGAAAAATGCAGAAAGCTGGAGCTGGCGGTGGCAGAGCCAACCAATATCAGTATTGACGGAGAAATCAGCCAATTTACCTATCTGAAGGCAGAGATGGTGCAGCATGCCTTCCGTTTTATTATACCCAAAGGGCTGGAAGACAGCAGAAAATAAAAGAGAGCATACCGTTTGGGCGGTATGCTCTTTTTGTCAGGTGAAAAAATAGGGGAATAAGCCAAAGGCGATATAGAGAAGGAAAACCACCACCATGGAAGGGGTAAGAAACCGTTCTGTATAGGCCTTGCCGTTTTCATCTATCAAGGGCAGGTCGGCTTTGGGCGGATTGATTTTCAGAAACAGATAGAGCAGCAATGCCAGCCAGGGAAGGGAAAACAATGCCATTAGGAGCAGAGAAACCAATACCACCGAGGATTCCAGTTCTATAGGCCCCGTGCCTGCGCCCTGGGTGAAGATGCTGACGATGGTCGTACCATTGATGACCATGTGGGGCAGGATAGAAGCGTAGAGAGAATCGGTTCGCTCCACAAGAAAGCAAAAAATGAAGCCCACCACAAAGGCGTAAGGCAGCTGCTGGGGATTCATATGCAGAAGGCCGAACAGCAATGCGCTGACAAATGCGGCCTTCCATTTGCCGAGAAATTGATAGCCGCTCATCAGAATGCCGCGGGAAAAAACTTCTTCCAAAAGGGCCGGAATCACTGCCACAGAGAGCAGGGAGATCAGCAGCCCTGACTGCTGAATGCCTGCAATGGACTGTTCCACCGGATTGGGGAAGAACAGGCTCATCAGGTAGGAAAGCAGACTCATGATCGGCTGTATGGAGACGCCGAAGGAAAAAATGATCAGCGCGTTTTTCCATCCAAGAGGATGCAACCGAAGGGTCTGGCGGATGTCTTTTTTGGTGTAGAAAAAATAAAATGCCATGGGCGGCAGGAAGCAGATGATCTGCGCCAGAAGCATATATGCGCTGTCAGATATTCCTCTGACGGCGGGGATCATGGCAAGTCCTACGGAGGTGCCCATGAAATAAAGGAAAAACAATAGGGTGAATCGATTGGTTCTGATGGTTTCTGTCATAAAAGACCTCCCATATCAACAGAGTATAAGAAAATCGGCCTGGTCAGAGAGACGGAAGCCGATTTTTTTGTGATTAGTTTTGTTTGTTTTCTTCTTCGCCATTTTTGGAAAGATTCAGAGGATTACTGGAAGGGTATTTACTCCAGTAAAGGCGATCAATATATTCGCCGCCGAAAACTTTCACCGTTGCGAAGACGGGTACGCCGATAAACATACCGAGAGGACCCATGACAGCACCGCCGATCATAACGGCCAGTATGATCCACAGTGGACTCAGATCCACGGAGTCTCCCAGAATTTTGGGGCCAAGGAAGTTGCCGTCAAACTGCTGCAGAATCAGAATGAAGATACCAACGACGATGGCCAGAGGCGGATCAATCAAAAAAGTGATCAGAATGGAAGGGATGGCACCGATGAAAGGGCCAAAGTAAGGAATCATATTGGTGACACCGATGATCAGGGCCAGAATCAAAGGGAAAGGGGCTTTGATCAGCGTCATCCCGATAAAGGCCAAAATGCCGATAATCAGGGAATCAATGGCTTTCCCTACGATAAATTCATTGAAGATCAGGTGAATCCGTTCTATGTTATGCAGAAAGCGTTTTGCCTTTTCTTCTGTGGAAAAGGCATAGGTCGCTTTTTCTATCTTTTTGGCAAACCGCTCCTTGTCAAACAGCATGTAAAAGGCAATGAAGATTGCCATAATAAAGTTCAGCGTCAGACGGCCGAAGCTGTATATATTGGTGGCAATGGTCTCGATCAGTTCCGGCGCATTTTCGGACATATTCTTGATCGGAGTCATGATACGGTCAATGACATTGTTTACATCCGCACTGTCAATATAGGGAATCTGATCGAAGATATAACGGATACGTTCGTTTAAGGTATCGGAATAGACGCTGATATTTGTGGCAAAAGCCATAATAGAATCGCGGATTTCTGGCAGCAGATAAATCACGATCCAGACGGTACCGCCAAAAACGATGGTATAATTCAGCAGGATACAAAAGGTTCTGGTCAGCTTTCTGTGGGTATCGCAGATTTTGAACATGCGGATAAAATTTCGCTCAAAGAATTTCATGAAGGGATTCATGATATAGGCAATGGCGAAGCCCATGATAAAGGGGGAAATCAGGGTGTTGAAATATTGGATAAATGTGGATATGCTGATGCTGATGGCAGGCAGATGGCCGATCACCTTTTCAAATAGGATCAGTAGAACTGCTACAGCCAGTACATAAAAGCTGATTTTGCCCAGCAGCTTATCCTGTTCATTTCTGTTGCGTCTGAATAGATCAAACTTTCGCATGGTGTCTCACCTCAAAGATGCATTCGTATTTACAAATGTCTCCAAATTTAGGACATTATATTATTCATGATACTATGAATTTTGTAGGAATGCCATAGGGAATGTGTTAAAATTTTTCACTATTTTGCAGTATTTTGTGGAAACGAATGAAATATGGTAATTCATGGAAGGTGGGTTCCGCCTTTGTCATACTTTTTTATGATTTTATGGTGCTTTTCTGAATTTTGTGGTATACTCTATAAGTTAAAGTATGTCTTTTAACGGAAATGACTTGAATGGAGGCCATGATGGACGATTTAAGTGGTAATAAAAAGAAGAGAAGAAGAGAACCCGGTATCGTAGGGGCTGCGGCTATAGTGATTCTGATTTGCATCTGTTTTATTCTGGATGTGAAAATTGGGATTGGTGCTATCGTAGGGGCAGCGGCAGGCTATTTTTGCTGGACCATGCTGGGAGACAGCGGCGGACAGGAAAAAGACGGGGAAACGAAGGCGGCATTTCTGGACACAGCAGTGCTGCAGCAGAATTTTTCTATTCCAAAAAATATGCCCATTCCCTATGCGGTGCTGGATATCCGCGGGCATGTTCTGATGTGCAATGAGCCCTTTGCAAAGGTTTTTCCGGAAATGGAAAAAGCAGATGCCGTGGTGGAATATTTGAAAAAGAATGGAACCGGCAAAACACATCTGGTAGAAGTGGAAGGCAGATTTTATGAAGCAGCCCTGAACCAGTGCGATGTGGTGGCGGAAAACGGTGCGGTGGGCATGGTGCTGAATATGACCATGTTGGATGTTACCAAGGAAAAAGAACTGGAGAAAAAACTGGATAACAGCGAAACAGTCATTGGGATGCTGTTTCTGGATAATTTTGAAGACGTGGTGGATACGCTGGCGGAGGACAGACAGCCATTGCTTTCCGCAGTGGTGGACAGAAAGCTGACCCAGTTTGCTACAGATGCCAACGGGGTTATGCGTAAACTGGAAAAGGATAGATATATTTTCCTGATCTCCAAGGGCAATCTGGAAGCCTTGAAGGAAAAGAAATTTGATGTCATGAATACGGTGCGTGAGATCAGTGTTGGTGAGCATATG
This sequence comes from uncultured Clostridia bacterium, assembly GCA_937919015.1. Taxonomy (GTDB): domain Bacteria; phylum Bacillota; class Clostridia; order Lachnospirales; family Anaerotignaceae; genus Anaerotignum_A. The sequence goes on along the minus strand of CALFPN010000089.1, from coordinate 2,496 downwards.
CCCATGACTATGAGTATGGGCATCGGCATCGGCGGCGGTTCTTTGGAAGAAGCCATGCAGTCTGCAAAAGCTGCACTGGATCTGGCTTTGGGCCGCGGCGGCGATCAGGTTCTGATCAAAGAAGGGGAAAAATATCTGTTCTACGGCGCAAAAGCCGGCGAAGTGGGCAGAAACAACCGTATCCGTGCCCGCGTGAAGGCAGATGCTCTTTGGGAACTGATGGGCGCATCTTCCTCTATCCTTGTTATGGGGCACCGCAATGCAGATCTGGACAGCTTGGGCTCCTGCATGGGCATTTGCGCCATTGCAAGGGCCATGGATAAAAAATGCCGTATTATCATGAATGATGTAGGCATAGGGGTGAAGCGTCTTTACGCAAATATGGCGGAAAGCAGTCATTATGAAGCAGCCATAATCAAAGAGGCGGAAGCCCTGAAAATGATGGATGAAAAAACGCTGGTCATCGTGGTGGATACCCACCGCAGTAGTATTGTAGAAAGCCATCCTGTGCTGGCGGCAGCGAAGAAGATCGTTTTGTTCGATCATCACAGAAAGAGCCCCGATGCCATTGATAACGCTGTACTTACGTATCACGAAGCCTATGCTTCTTCTACCTCTGAGCTGATTACGGAAATGATCCAGCATATTGGCAAGAAGGTTAAGCTGAAATCCATTGAGGCTGATGCTCTTCTGGCGGGGATCACCGTGGATACGAAGAATTTTGCCGTGAAGACCGGTGCCATTACCTTTGAAGCAGCAGGCTTCCTGCGCCGCAACGGTGCGGACAGCATTCGTGTGCGCAGGCTGTTTCAGAATGATATCGAATCCTATAAAGCGAAGGCAACAGCCGTCCGTGATGCGGAACTGTTCCACGGGAACATGGCCATTTCCGTTTGCCCCTCCAATGTGGAAAATTCCATGCTGATTGCGGCACAGGCGGCGGATGATCTGATGAATGTAACAGGGATTCAGGCGTCCTTTGTCTGCAGTAAGGTGGGCGATCTGGTCTATGTATCTGCCCGCAGCTTTGGGGATATCAATGTACAGAGAATTATGGAAAAACTTGGCGGCGGCGGTCACCTGACCGTTTCCGGTGCGCAGCTTAGGGACTGCACGGAAGCAGAAGCGAAGGATATGATCCGCAAAGCCATTGAAGAATATCTTGAGGAGGAAACAGTATGAAAATGATTTTATTACAGGACGTGAAAAGCGTTGGGAAAAAAGGTGATCTGGTCAATGTCAGCGAAGGGTATGCAAAGAACTTCCTGCTGCCTAAAAAACTGGGCGTGGAAGCAACAAAATCCAACCTGAACGATTATGACCTGAAGCAGAAAGCAGAAGCAAAACGCAAACAGGAAGAACTGGAAAAAGCCCAGGCAACTGCAAAAGAATTGGAAGATAAAGTGGTTACCATCAAAGTGAAAACAGGCGGCAACGGCAAACTGTTTGGTTCTGTTACCAATAAGGAAGTTGCGGAAGAAATCATCAAACAGACAAAGCTGGATATCGACAAAAAGAAAGTATCCATTGGCGACCCCATCAAAATGCTGGGCGAAAGAACAGCAGTGATCAAACTGCACCCCAAGGTAACAGCAGAAGTGACAATCAAAATCGTAGAAGCGTAACACATGGGATTTGACCGCAGGAGGCGGATGAACATGGAACAACAGGAAAAACAAAATGAATATATGCGTGGTGTACCGCCCCATGATGCAACGGCGGAACAGGCAGTCCTCGGCTCCATGTTTCTGGATAGGGAAGCGGCTTCCCTTGCCTTGGAAGTGCTGACAGGAGAAGATTTTTACCGTCCCGACCATCGTATGGTCTTCGAAGCGGCGGAGGAGCTGTATCGCTCCGGTGCGCCCATCGATATCGTTACCGTAAAAAATAAACTGGAAGAAAAAGGACAGTTTGAACAGATTGGCGGCCTTTCCTTTCTGGCAACGATCTCCACGGCGGTGGGTAGTTCTGTCAACGTGCGTCATTATGCGGCCATCGTAGAAGAAAAATCTGTTTTGCGCCGACTGATCCGCACGGCGGGGAATATTTCCCAGATGAGCTATGACGGGAAGGAAAACGTCAATACCATCATGGATACAGCGGAAAAGAGCATCTTTGATATCATGCAGGGACGCCATTCCGAAGAATTCCATCATATCAGAGATATTGCCGTGTCTTCCATCGAAAAGATCGAAGACATCTACCGTTCCAAAGGGAAACTGACCGGTGTGCCTACGGGCTTTGTGGATTTTGATGCCAAAACGGCAGGTCTGCAGAAATCCGATCTGGTTCTTCTGGCGGCTCGTCCTTCCATGGGGAAAACGGCTTTTGCGCTGAATATCATTCAGAATGCGGCCATCCGTCATAATGTACCTACGGCGGTATTTTCTCTGGAAATGAGCCGGGAACAGCTGGTAAACCGTATGCTTTGTTCCGAAGCCATGCTGGATGCCCAGAAGCTCAGAACCGGTGAATTGGATGATAATGACTGGGCGG
>CALFPN010000088.1 GCA_937919015.1 uncultured Clostridia bacterium | reverse complement strand
CAAGGGAATCATTCCCTTGGTGGGGTGCAGGGGCAAAGCCCCGCATCAAGTGCGGTAGTCACCGTTGATTTTCACATAATCGTATGTCAGATCGCAGCCCCATGCTGTTGCTGTGGCATCGCCCTGCTGCATAGTAATTTCGATATGGATTTCTTCTTCCAGCAGGATTTCCTTTGCAATGTCTTCATCAAAGGCTACCCCTGCGCCGTTCTGACAGACCAGAATACTGCCTTTGGGGGAAGAGATATCCACCTGAATATCGTCTACCGCAAAATCACCTGCCGTATAGCCGATGGCGCACAGGATGCGGCCCCAGTTGGCATCTGCGCCGAACATAGCCGCCTTTGTCAGGCTGGATGTGATGACGGATTTGGCAATGGCCTTTGCCAGAGGGATGGAAGGTGCGCCTGTCACAGTACATTCCACCAGTTTTGTGGCACCTTCGCCGTCGCCGGCGATCTTTTTCGCCATGGAGGTGCAGATTTCTTTGATCACCTGCAGGAACAGGTCAAAGGCTTCGCCTTCCTGATCGATGATGGGATTTTCCGCCATACCGTTTGCCATGATGGCAACCATATCGTTTGTGGAAGTGTCGCCGTCTACGGAAACCATATTGAAAGTATCATCTACTGCCAGTTTCAGTGCTTTTGCCAGCATTTCGGATGTAATGGCTGCGTCAGTGGTCAAAAAGCCCAGCATAGTCGCCATATTGGGATGAATCATACCGCTGCCCTTTGCCATGGCACCAATTTTTACGGATTTGCCGCCGATCTCGATTTCATAAGCTTCTTCCTTGGGTTTGGTATCTGTGGTCATGATGGCTTCCACTGCATCCATGTTGCCGTCTCTGGAAAGGATGGGTGCCAATGCGGCAATGCCTTTTTCGATGGGTTCGATGGGCAGAACCTGACCGATGACCCCTGTGGAGGCCACAATGATATCTTCGGGCTTCAGACCCAGTGCTTCTGCCGCCAGAACGCACATTTTTTCTGCTTTTTCCACGCCGTCAGCGTTGCAGGTGTTGGCGTTGCCGCTGTTGCAGACCATAGCCTGAGCCATGCCGTCGGCAATATTTTTTCTGGTTACGGTAATGGGTGCGCCGTAAACTTTATTCTGTGTATAAACCGCTGCTGCGTTGCAGGGTACTTCGCTGTAGATCATAGCGATATCTTTTTTTGTTGTGTTGCTGGCTTTTACACCGCAGTGCAGGCCGCCGGCAAGAAAGCCTTTGGGGGCAGTTACGCCGCTGGAAATCTTCTGCATATATATTCCTCCTTTTTTTCGGGGGATGCTGTCCCCTCTCGACCCCTGCAAGCCTTTGAAAAGGCTTGACCCAAACTTTATACGAAAAAGCATATACATGCTTTTTCAGCGCCGCAGGCAAATAAAAGTTTTTGGCTTGCTTTTTTCAAAAAGCAAGTGGGGTTTGGGGCAACGCCCCATAAAAAATCGCCTTGCAGGCGGTTCTTTGAAGGGATTTTAAGGGAAACTTTCACCAAGAAAAGAAAGTTTCCCTTTTTCATGCAAAAAA
>CALFPN010000087.1 GCA_937919015.1 uncultured Clostridia bacterium | reverse complement strand
CCTAGGGAAATGACCAAGGAAGAACTTTGGGAAGGAAATTCTTTTCATCGTCATGATGCCGTTGGTTCCGGCGGCAGCAGCTCTGCCGGCTTTGAATGGGAAGTGATGGAAACGGGGCCGGATTGGGACGGCAGGTTCTTTCTTCGCGGAGACAAGAGCTATGAAAATCTGGAAGAAGCCTTTCGGATGCTTTCAAAGCCCTACGAAGTCCGCATTTATTCCCGCGGCGGCCAACTTCTGGAAACCTTCCCCCTGAAGGGAGGTGCCCTTTATGAATGAAATGATACATGAAGCAAACACGGAAATCAAAACCAGCGAAGCCATCCGCAATATCCGTACAGCCATGCTGCTGTTCCTCATCGACGTGAATATCCTTGGGTTTGATATCCTGCCGGATTTCTTCGGATGGATGTGTCTCATCGGAGCGGTGGATATCCTGACGGGGAAGGCGGAGGGCATCGAACGGATTCGCACCTTCGGAAAGGTCATGCTCTGGTATGAGCTCATCCTTGTGGTTCTCGTTTATGTGGGCCATCTGGTGCCCTTTGTGGATGCGATCCTTTCTTATGGGGGCATCTTCCTCCTCTCCATCCGCATCTATTTTATGTATATCATACTGACAGCGGCAGCGGATGTGGCGGCAAAGGAAGGGGGCGAAGCCGATACCCTCAAGGGCATCCGCCGTGGCCGAAACCGTGTCCTTCTGGCGGAGGTGGCCCTCTATCTGGCAGCAGCCATTCAGGGCACGGAACAGATCGGCGGCTGGGTCTATGTGCCCACGGTGCTGTATTTCCTGTTCTATATCGGCTGCATCCTGCACCTGATCGCCCTTCGGGAAGAAGTGGAAATCTGGGAAAAGGCCCAGACAGAAGCCGTGGAGGAGAGGGAAGCGGTCATGGAATAAAAAGATCCTGCAAAAACAAAAAAACGAAAGAATTCCTTTCCGGTAAGGGTTTCTTTCGTTTTTGTTTTTTTTACTGTGTTTTTTCCGTTGGGTTTTCTGCTGTTTCGCTTTCCTTCGGTTTCACAAAGGAAAGCATCAGCACGGCCGCCACAATGAAGAGAAAGCCGATATAATCCATCAGCTCCAGCCCGACTTTCAGCCACACTACAGAAACGATGGTAGAGGCAAGTGGTTCTGCGGAAGCATAGAGGCTGCTTTTGGTAGGGCCAATATATTTTACCCCGTTCAAAAACAGCAGATAGGGGGTCATGGTGCCGAAAATGACGATGAATACCATGCAGGCGATTCCCGCCAGATCCCAATTTGCCCCATATTCCCAGAAGGGGTGGACAAAATGCATGACCACACTGCCGATCATCATGGACCAGCCGATCAAGAGCATAGTGTCGTATTTCATTAAAAGGCGGGTGGGATACACGGTGTAAAAGGCCAGAGCCACTGCGGAAAGCAGGCCCCAGAACAGGGCTTGGGGGGAAAGGCTCAGATTTTTTATGTCCCCATGGGTGGCCAGCAGAATGGTGCCGATCAGACAGCCCGCCACGGCGATACATTCCACCATACGGGGCAGCTTTCTGTTTTTCACCGCCAGATATACCACGATCATGATGGGGGCCGTATACTGCAGCACCGTTGCCGTTGCCGCGTTGCAGTATTTGATGGCGGCAAAATAGCCGTACTGCATGAAGAGCATACCGCCCAGCGTGAAGATAAGGATGCCCTTTCTGTCTTCTTTGTTTGTCCAGATTTCAAAGACACCGCCTCTGGTCAGCTGGATAAAGGATAACATGATAATACCCACCACAAGGGTACGGGTTGCCACCAGCCATTCGGGGGTGATGCCGGTGAAGTTGAACAGATATTGCCCCGCTGCACCGGAAACGCCCCATAAACAGGCGGCCAGAATACAGAATACAGAGCCCATCAGTACTTTATTTTTGATTCGCATATGTAAAACCTCAACTTTAATATTCCTTCGGATTCATCTAAGAAACTGAAATAATGCTATCATTTCCTCCTGTAAATGTCAATTATCGGAAAAATGAAAAATAAAGAACGTTTCCATCACAAAAATCGATGGCGTTAACAAAAACTTTACATTGCTTTTCCCAGCTTTTACAAAACCGCGATTTTTTCTTTAACAAAAGAAGCATATACTCTCCTTGTAAGCAAAAGAAACCAAAGAAAATCAAAAGGAAACAAAAAAGGAGAGATTTGAAATGAAAAAATTACTGACATTTGGTCTGGCAATGACAATGGCAATGGGTGCATTGACCGGCTGCGGCGGCAGTGACACGCAGACAGATGATACAGCCGATACAGCAGGTGCCATCACCGTAGTATCCCGTGAGGATGGTTCCGGTACAAGAGGTGCTTTCATCGAGCTGTTTGGTATTGAAGAAAAGAACGAAGCCGGCGAAAAGGTGGATATGACCACAGATATGGCAGAAATCACCAACAGCACAGCAGTTATGATGACAACAGTAGCAGGCAACACAGCAGCCATCGGTTATGTTTCTCTGGGTTCTCTGGATGATTCCGTAAAGGTGCTGGAAATCGACGGCGTGCAGGCAACAGTAGATAATATCAAAAACGGTACATACGCAGTAGCAAGACCCTTCAACATCGCCACAGGTGCGGAAGTAAGTGAAGCAGCACAGGATTTTATCGGCTTCATCATGAGTGCTGAAGGTCAGGCAGTGGTAGAAGAAAACGGCTACATCAGCCAGGGCAACAATGGTGCATACAAAAGTACAGGTGCATCCGGTGAAGTAATTGTAGCAGGTTCCTCCTCCGTTACACCCGTCATGGAAAAACTGAAAGAAGCATATGAAGCAGTCAATACAAACGTTTCCGTTCAGGTACAGCAGTCTGATTCCACTACAGGTATGACTTCCGCCATCGAAGGCATGTGTGATATCGGTATGGCATCCAGAGAACTGAAGGACAGCGAACTGGAAGCAGGTCTGGTACCTACAGTCATCGCTATGGATGGTATCGCCGTAGTTGTAAACCATGAAAACACTATTACAGGTCTGGAAAGCGCGCAGGTGAAAGATATCTTCACAGGCAAGATCACAGACTGGGCAGCAGTGCAGTAACAACTTTTCAAAACTTTTTCATACTTCCCTTACAAACTCCCCATAAGCTCATACGGAAAAGGTCTGCGAAAGCAGGCTTTTTTCTTATGGGTTTAACTTTGATTTAACAAAAGCGGGATATTTCATTTAACATTCATTTCATATACTCATATTGAGCAAAATAGGAGTAAAAATAGTCTCAAGGAGTGAGTGAAATATGAAAAAGAAACTGGCACTGGCATTGTCAGCAATGATGCTTTTGACAGGCTGCGGGAATATTTCCCATGACAGCATCACCCCTGTTTCCCGTGAGGATGGCAGCGGCACCAGAGGGGCCTTTGTGGAACTGTTCGGGATTCAGGAAAAAAATGAAAACGGTGAAAAAGT
>CALFPN010000086.1 GCA_937919015.1 uncultured Clostridia bacterium | reverse complement strand
AATGGCCCCTTCCAGGGGCAGTGCATACCACCAGTTTACTGGTGGTTATGATTTTATTCATTTATTCAATAGAAACGATCATCAAGCTGCCGTTTTCTGTTTCGTTATAGCTGATGGTAACACCGTCACCTTCCTTCAGGGAGCCCATGACCTTGGCAATATCGGAATCGGCATCGAACTGGAACGCCTGCACCGTACCATCGGGCAGGGTCAGCTCTGCGGTATGGGAATCTGCCAGACCGTTGAAGATGGCAGTTTCTACGGTGGCAGAACTGTCAGGCAGGTCTTCTGCCGCCACAGGGACAATCTCTTTTACACTGTAGAAATAAAGCATATTATCGCTGTCCTTGTGATTGTCTGTCAATGTGACATCGTAAGCCTGAATCAGTTCAGCTTCGGGTTCTGTGGACCACAGTTCCGCTGTCACGGCATAGCCGTCCTCTGTTTTTGTGCAGGAAGTCAGCTTGATTTCGGAAAGACCGATATCACCGCGGGAAACGAAGTAAGCATCTGTATCAGGATCGTAGGAAACATTGCCTTTCATGATGGAAGGCAGGTCGAACAGGTGGTCATAGTCCGCAAACAGAACGGATGCGTGCTCTTCCATAACGGAAGAAGGGATGTTCAGCTGATAGGAGCCTTCCTCCTGACCAATCATGGGGTGATCCAGACCATAGGCACCTGTAAAGTAATACAGGGCAATCCAGAAAAATTCGGGGTCCTGAGGGTCGTATTCCAGATTATTTTCCAGCATGCATCTAGCCAGTGCGTCGATGGGAGCGGCCATAGATGCCATATGATCAGGCATAACATCTGTTTCGGGTTCTTTCACATTGCCGCAGGCCATCAGGCCAAAGACCATTACCCCTGCCAGAAGCAATGAAAGTAGTTTTTTCATAGGGATTCCTCCTTTTGGGTGGGATTTCTTGGGATCTCTTCTTGTTTTTATTATAGTATATCTTTGGGAATAGTCCATAAGAAAATTCTTTCAATTTTCTGAAGATTTTCTGCCGATGTATCACCGGGACAGCCAAAAACCGCATAAAATGGGAAAAAGGCTTTACCAAAGCAGGAAATAATGATATAATACCATGTCGAATTATGTTCGACAGGCTTCCGATCGGTCATCAGCATAGAAAGGAAGGCAAAAGTAACAGAAGCGCCAGAGCCGCAGATCGGGCGGCTGACGAGGCAGGAGTTGTGGAAGCAGATGCTTCCCGTATCGAAAATTCGGCGGATGCTCCTCGCCCTTTCGTTCAGGGTCGCAGGCCTTTTTACAAAACGGAGCGGTCAACGCTCCCGACAAAAGAAAGGCAACGGACGAATAAAAGTTTGGAGGTAAGAAAATTATGTGCGGAATCGTAGGATATATTGGCGGCGATCAGGCAGTACCCGTGCTGCTGAACGGCCTGTCCAAACTGGAATACCGCGGGTATGACTCTGCAGGTATTTCCATATATGAAGATGGTATCCGTACCATCAAGGTGAAAGGCAGACTGGCTGGGCTGGCAGAAAAGCTGGAAAAAGACGGTCAGAAGCCTTCCCATATCGGCATTGGCCACACACGCTGGGCAACCCATGGGGAACCCAGTGAAAGAAACAGTCATCCTCATAACAGCCAGAATGGGAAAATTTCCGTGGTACACAACGGGATTATCGAAAACTATCAGGAACTGAAGGAAATGCTGCAGAAAAAAGGCTTTGTTTTCCAGTCCGAAACAGATACAGAGGTTGTGGCACAGCTGTTTGAAGATCTGTATGACGGGGATATGATCTCCACCACAAGAAAGCTGCTGGGCATGATCCGCGGTGCGTATGCGCTGGGCATCATGTGCAGCGAACATCCTGATACTTTGGTGGCGGTTCGTAAGGGCAGCCCCCTGCTGGTTGGTCTGGGGAAAGGCGAAAATTATATTGCATCTGATATTCCCGCTCTTTTGGAATATACAAGAGATTACTACCTGCTGGATGAACATGAGATCGCTGTACTGAAAAATGATGGTGTAACTCTGTTCGATGAAGAAGGCAATGAAATCAAAAAAGAGATCTATCATGTTACATGGGATATTGCAGCGGCAGAAAAAGGCGGCTATGATTACTTCATGATGAAGGAAATCATGGAACAGCCCGAAGTGCTGAATAAAACCATCCAGCCCCGCCTGACAGAAACAGATATCAAACTGGATGAAATTTCTCTGACAGAAGAAGAAATCAAGAACTGCGGCAGAATCCACATCGTGGCCTGCGGTACAGCCATGCATGCAGGGATCGTTGGCAGATATGTGATGGAAGAAGTGGCGAGAATTCCTGTGGAAGTGGATATCGCTTCTGAATTCAGATACAGAAACCCTATTCTGAACAAAGGGGAACTTTGTATCATCATCAGCCAGAGTGGTGAAACAGCGGATACACTGGCAGCCCTGCGCGAAGCAAAAAGACAGGGGTTGAAAGTCATCTCCATCGTAAATGTTGTTGGCAGCTCCATTGCCAGAGAAAGTGATGATGTAATTTATACATGGGCCGGCCCTGAAATTGCAGTTGCATCCACAAAAGGCTATACCACACAGGTTTCCGTACTGTATTTGATTGCGCTGCATTTTGCAAAGGTACGCGGCACCATGACGGAAGAAGCATATCATGCGGCGGTGAAAGAGCTGCATGAACTGCCTGCAAGAGCAGAAGAAGTGCTGAAGGTAGATGCAAAAATGGCGGAAGTGGCAAAGAAATATGCCAACAGAGAAAATGCCTTCATCATTGGCCGTGGTCTGGATTATGCAGTAGCCATGGAAGCTTCCCTGAAGCTGAAGGAAATTTCTTATATCCACTCTGAATCCTATGCAGCCGGCGAATTGAAACACGGCACCATTTCCCTGATTGAAGACGGCACACTGGTCATTGCCATTGCCATGCAGGAGAGCCTGCTGGAAAAGACAGTGAGCAACGTGAAGGAAGTAAAAGCAAGAGGGGCAAAGGTACTGGCCATTGCCATGGAAGGCAATACTGCCATTGAAGACGTGGCAGATGATGTAATTTACCTGCCGAAATGCGATAGCCTGTTTACAAGCTCTTACGGCGTACTGCCAATGCAGCTGTTTGCATATTATGTAGCAGTGGAAAGAGGCTGTGATGTGGATAAACCCAGAAATCTGGCAAAATCCGTAACAGTAGAATAATTCAAAATCAAGAGAATCTGAATCATTCAGGTTCTCTTTTTTTACGATAAGCTTAAGGTTTTCAGAAACAGATTGACGGAAAAAGGATCTGTTGCTATGCTGAAAAAAGGAAGGAGGAAGGGATATGAAAAAACTTGTGGTATTGTGTCTGGGTTTGCTGCTTTTGACAGGGTGCGCGGGAATGAAAACCATGTATTTGGAGCCGACTGCACTTTCTGAAGAAACCCAAAATGTATTGGAACTGTTGTATTGGAATGGTAAGTTTTATGATTTCAAAACAGATCAGCGTATCGCAAAGGCAAAATTTCAATGCTGGAGTTTAACAAAAGATGGTGAATGGGAATTGATTGGTACTGAAGATGAACTGATGCATGAAAGAAGCGAAGGGAGTTTTGTGGTTTCCTTTGGGGATGATTTGATGGACGGATATCGCGTTGTTGTAACCGGCCGTGATTTGGAAGAAGCGGAAGCCAGTAATTGGGCCACTTTGACAAGGAATTTGCATGCGATGCCATGGCTGGAAAGAAAATATTACTGGACAGAAGGCGAGGATATTGTCTATAACACAGCCATCCCTTTGGTATATCAGTTTGATAAAATCTATTGTTACGAAGAATTCAAGGGGAATTTATGGGAGGAACCAAAGGAATTTCTGAAAATGGATTACTTTGATTTTACAAAAGAAGATTGGAAAGCATACTGTTTGACTGTGACGTTTGAAATAGAATAACAATGAAAGCCTTGGACGATTTTGTTTGGGGCTTTTTTTCTGGAAAATTCTTAAGCATTTCTTAAATAGGTTGACAAATAACTGTATTATGGATATGATACAGATAAGAAGTGTATTATCTATATAACACAGTTTGGAAGGAGGGAAGGCAGTGCTGGATTTTACAAAACTGGAATTGAACACAGCAGAACCGGTCTATGTGCAGATTGTTTCTTTTGTGAAACGGCAGATATTTACGGGCACAGCGGAAAAAGGAGAATCTCTGCCTTCCAGACGAGAGTTGGCGGCAATATTGAAGATCAATCCCAATACGGTGCAAAAGGCATATCGTCTGATGGAGGAGGAAGGGATTGTGGTGACACCGCCCAATGCAGTCAGTGTTATTCATTGGGAGGATGGGACTTTCCGGAAAATCAAAAAGGAACTGACGGCCGGATTGGTGTCGGATTTTGTTGCCCATGCCAAGGCAAACGGACTGACGCTGGAAGCAGTGATGGAATTGTTGCAGGAAGAATGGGGGGAGCAAGATGAAAAATGTTTGGAAACTGAGTAATTATCTTTTTGACTGGCAATGGAAGAAATGGAATCAGAAGGTGATGCTGGGGAGTGGGATTCTGGCGGTGTTTTGCCTGATTGCCATGGTGTTCCCCACAGGGAATCCCAAAGCCTATGAATATTATCCAAAATTCTTTCAGTCTTATGATATGGCGGTGGATGGCAGTTTGCTGCCCATCTTTTTCGGACTGGGGCTGATTTTGATACTGGTGGGGATGTTTGTGCAGATCAAAGGCTTTTCCACCAATGCAAAGGGGATTTATACCCTGTTTCTGTTGCCCATGAAGCGCAAAGAGGTTTATCTGTCCTTTCTGCTTTCCGCTGGGGCGGCCATCGCAGTATATTATCTGATGTGGCTGATCCTGCTGGTGGCGGCCTATTTCCCCATTATGGCGGTTTATGAAAATAAAGCGGCGCAGGAGGTATTTATTCTGGCGAAGGACAGCATCGTCACAGGGCTGGATGTCTCTCAGAATAACGGGCTGTTCCTTGCTTTCCAGCGGAGTGCGTTTTTGAGCGCATTTTTCCCTGCATCCCTCTGGCATGTGATGCCTGTGATTGCTGGCTTGGGGCTAATGGTAACGGGAATCTTCTTCGCAGGATTTTATACACGGGAGGTTGGTATTCGCATCATCGGCAGTCTGGGTGCCATTGTGGGCGGCGGCTACATTTATCTGGATGATTTTATCCGCAGCGTCAGAATGGCGTTGGGGCAGGGGGTATCCCTCAAAGCCATTGGCTACCATACGATTCTGGGTTTGATTGGGCTGGCGGCAGCAGTGGTGCTGCAGATGTATATCATCCATCGATTAGATGAGAGAACAGATCTGTAAGGAGGGGAGCGGTATGAAAAAAAGAAATCGCGTACTGGAAATTCTGGTTTGCACCGCTCTGGTTGCAGTGGTCTTTCTGGTATGTTTACGGCGCAGGATAACGGAAAATTTGAAATCCAGGATTTGGAAGGGGACAGAGCCCATCTGGCGGATTTCTCCTTTGAAGGCATTGCCGGAGATGAATCGGGGCAGGTGCATTATATCTGGCAGGACGGCGAATTGAAAACGGCGTATTATCCCGGCAGCCTGACTCAGGTAAATGATGTGCTTTATCAGAAAAAACTGGGGAAAAACGTTGTCAGTCAGTATTTCAAAGTGTTGGACAATGTCATGTATCCCACTCCCGATCTGGAGGCGGCACCCAGCGCAGGGACACGGGTACAGACCTTTGATCGTCTGGAAGACCTGCCAAAGGAACTGAAAGAAGAAATAGAGCAGGACGTACCGAATAGAGGTGCCTACGAGCTGAAGGCCGCAGTGGCAGATGCTGTGGATATTTTTGCGGAAGTGGATGATTATGAGAGACAGAGAAGCACAAGATACTTTACAGGGATGCAGCTGACAGGAAAAGAATACTACTTTGCTGATGTGGAATATAGCAGTGGCAGTACAAGAATCGGTTTCGGTAGCTATGTACGGAACCTTGGTGTTTCTTCTGTAGAGATGGAGGATGCCTATTATACCATCCTCAATACCGATCAGACTTGCGAAGGGGAAGTATATCTGCAGCGGATTCCGAAGGATGGCATGTCCTCTATGAGAGAAAGACCTCGGGAACGCTGGGAAGACCTTTACAGTGACCTTACCTATGGCGAGACGGAAATCATCAAAACCTTCCCCGTAAATGCAGAGAACCGCATCATTTCTATGGAAAAGGCAGGCAAAGACAGGCTGCTGCTGGCGGTCACAGAAGATGATAACCTGATGCTGGAGCTGTATGATCTGGAAGGAAATCTCATTCACCGACTGGATGCAGGGGTACCAAAGGTTTCTGCCTATGAGCTGGATATGGTGAAAATGATCCAGAGAGAGGAACAGCTTCTGTTGTGGCTCGGCCTTTCCAGAAGAGTGCAGGAGGATGAAACAGATGAAAACTCCTTCCATTATGAAGTAGACGGCACAAAATATTATGCAGTGGAACAGGATGTTATCAGGGAACTGCAGACAAAAGATTATCCGACATATATCGATGTGCAGAATGGAAAGATCCTGCAGATGAATGGCTTTGCACCGGAAGACCATCCGGCAGTGCAATTTTTCGGATATATGTATGTGGGTTATGAACTTTCCGTTACCGATGAAAAAACGGGTGAACTCCTCTATCGCGGCAAGTTGGTCACAGATTTCGAAGAAGATTACAACAGAAGACTGGTGGCAGTGAATATCGGCCAGCAGGCAGGGCCCATTCAGGAAAGGGAAAATCCCGTAGATTGGGATAAATACAATGAACTCTACAGAGAGGAGCGTAACTTTGGCAGAATGCTGCCTCTGGAAGGGCGGTTCTACTACACCACATGGGCAGAAGGCTACCGTTGGGGCTATACAGACGGCGAGTATTACTACTGATGAAAGGGGGAAGAAATATGATCGAAGTAAAAAATATCTGGTTTTCCTATGAAACATGGGATAAATATGTGTTGCAGGATATTTCTTTCACCGTGGAACAGGGGGAAATCGTCGGCGTGCTTGGTGCCAATGGCGTGGGCAAAACGACACTGCTGAAGATTCTTGCGGGGCTTTTGCAGCCGAAGGCGGGAGAGGAGGAAAGCGGCGTATTCATCGATGGTGTGCCTGTCAGAGAGAAAAGCGGAGACATTGCTTTTATCAGTGAAGCGGGCAGCTATCTGAAAGACCTGACACCCAAGGAATTCGGTGCCTTTCTGGCGGATTTTTATCCTGATTTTGATAGGATATATTATGAAAAACTGTTGCACTTCTTTCAGCTGGAGGAAAAGCCCATCAAGAAGATGTCCAAGGGGCAGAAGGCAAAGGCAGAGGTTGCCGCAGGCATGGCGAAGAAGACGAAGATCCTTATCATGGATGAACCCTTTATCGGCAAGGATATGTTTACCCGACAGGATTTCATGCAGGCATTGGCGGGCAGTCTGACGGGGGAGGAAACCATTTTTATTACCACCCATGAGATTGATGAGATCGAAAATTTTATCGACCGTGCCATTATCCTGAAGGATTGTGAGATCGCCGCCGATGTGCAGATGGATGCGCTCAGACAGCAGGGGAAAAGCCTGAGCGGCTTAATGAAAGAAGTAACAGGCTACAAAGAGGGCAATTTTGCAGACCTGCTGACATAAACTGAATAGAGCGGAAAAACAGCTGCAGGCGGATTTTCGTCGGCAGCCGTTTTTGTTTATGTAGGCAAAGGAAAGTTAGTTAAGATTTACTGATTTCATTGACAGATTTGAGTTAGTCATGGTATACTTTTTGAGAAAAATTTTCAAGTTTCGATCGGATTTTTTTAGAATAGAGGGATTTATCATGACTTTGAATCAGCTTCCCATCGGGAAAGAGGCTGTGATTACAAAGGTGGGCGGCGAAGGTGCACTGCGCTGCCGTCTGCTGGATATGGGGCTTATCCCCAAAACAAAAGTAACGATTACAAAGGTTGCCCCCATGGGCGACCCCATTGAACTGCGTCTGCGGGGGTATACCCTGACCATCCGTATCGATGACGCAAAAAATATTGAAGTGAAAGAAGGTGCAGCAGAATGATCTTTGCACTGGCAGGCAATCAGAACTGCGGCAAGACCACGCTGTTCAATCAGCTGACAGGCTCCAATCAGCATGTCGGCAACTTTCCCGGCGTTACCGTAGATCAGAAGATCGGTGAAGTGCGGGGGGAAAAGAACTGTTCCGTGGTAGACTTGCCCGGTATTTACTCCATCCGCCCTTACACGGCAGAAGAAATCGTGACAAGGGATTTTATTTTGAACGAAAAACCGGATGGGATTATCAATATTGTCGATGCAACCAATATTGAACGAAACCTGTATCTGACACTGCAGCTTATCGAAATGCATATCCCCATGGTGCTGGCACTGAATATGATGGACGAAGTGCGTAACAACGGCGGAACCATCGATGTACAGAAAATGTCCGAAGAGCTGGGCATTCCTGTGGTTCCCATCAGTGCTGTTAAGAATGAAGGGATTGATGAACTGATGCAGAATGCCCTTCGTGTGGCAAAGCAGAAGGAATATCCCAAGATCTATGATTTCTGTCCTTCCGGCCCTGTACATAGATGTATCCATTCCGTGTGTCATCAGATCGAAGACCATGCGGAAAAAGCGGGGATCCCTGTTCGTTTTGCGGCAACAAAGCTGATTGAAGATGATGCTGATATCGCAGAAAAACTGGAGCTGGATCAGAACGAACTGGAACTGATCGAGCACAGCATCATTCAGATGGAAGAAGAGCATGATATGGACAGAAATGCGGCTTTGGCAGATATGCGGTATGATTTCATCGAAAAAGTATGCAGTACAACGGTCATCAAACCTCAGGAAAGCAAGGAACATCTGAGAAGTGTAAAGATCGACAGTGTTCTGACTCATAAATATCTGTCCATCCCTATTTTCATTGGGGTGATGTTCTTCGTATTTTATCTGACATTCAATGTAATCGGTGCGTACCTCAGCGACCTGTTGGCGGCAGGCATTGATGCCGTTACAGCGGTGGTGGATACAGCCCTTACCAACTATGGGATTAACCCTGTAGTACATAGCCTCGTCATCGATGGTGCCTTTGCCGGTGTGGGCAGTGTGCTTAGTTTTCTGCCTATTATCGTGGTGCTGTTCTTCTTCCTGTCTATTCTGGAAGATACCGGTTATATGGCGCGTATTGCCTTCGTGATGGACAAGCTTTTGAGAAAGATCGGCCTTTCCGGCAGAAGCATCGTACCTCTTCTGGTTGGCTTTGGTTGCACTGTTCCTGCGGTCATGGCGACCAGAACCCTTTCTTCCGAACGAGACAGACGTATGACCATCATGCTGACACCTTTTATGAGCTGTTCTGCAAAGATTCCTATTTATGGTGTGTTTTCCGCCGCATTCTTTCCTGACCATGCGGCACTGGTGATGATCGGTCTGTATCTGGCGGGGATCGTTGCAGGGATCATCATTGCACTGATTTTTGATCAGACTGTTTTCAGAGGGAAGCCTGTTCCTTTTGTAATGGAGCTGCCCAATTACCGTTTTCCTTCTGCAAAATCTGTTTTGCTTTTGATGTGGGATAAGGCGAAGGACTTCCTGCAGAGAGCATTCACGGTTATTTTTGTGGCAACCATCATCATCTGGTTCCTGCAGAGCTTTGACAGCCGCCTGAATGTGGTAACGGACAGCGCAGACAGCCTGCTGGCGATGATCGGTCAGTGGTTGGCACCTCTGTTTGCCCCTCTTGGCTTTGATGACTGGCGGATTCCTACCGCGCTGATTACAGGTTTTTCCGCAAAAGAAGCAGTGGTCAGCACGCTGGGCGTTCTGATGGGCACTTCTATGGAAGGTTTGGAAACGGCACTGGGCACCTTGTTTACACCCATTTCTGCCATCAGTTTCCTGATTTTCACGCTGTTGTATACCCCCTGTATGGCGGCCGTTGCAGCGGTGAAACGAGAACTGGAAAGCGGGTTTCTTGCTGCTTGTGTTGCGCTGATGCAGTGCGTGATTGCATGGATCGCGGCTTTTGGTGTATATCAGGTTTTGAATCTGTTCTTCTGATGAGGTGATGCAATGGGCATTTTGGATTATATCATTCTTGGTGTTGTGGCGGTTGCCTTTCTGGCGGCGGTCAGACATCTGAAAAAGAACGGCTCTGGCTGTGGGGGCTGTAACGGCGACTGCAGGAACTGTTCTAAAAAGAAATAACATCGAGGAGTATCCGAAAAAGAGGGTACTCCTCTTTTTTGTTAGAAAAATATAGAAAAATGATAGGAAATATTGTTGACAAACATGAGTTAGTTGTGGTAAACTTTCTGTAGTTAATCAATGCTAACTTTAAAAG
>CALFPN010000085.1 GCA_937919015.1 uncultured Clostridia bacterium | reverse complement strand
GCCTTCCCCTTGAGGGGAAGGTGGCAGCCCGAAGGGCTGACGGATGAGGTGTAAATACCAAATCCAAAGACACACCTGCGTTGACAGCTTCTCGTTCCAGGAGCCGCCTTAGAAAGGAGAAATAACTATGGATTTTTACAAAGTACCCCTGGGATTCGGCATGGCGCTGGCCATGAACGCCAACGCTCTCAATGCCTATTCTTCCATGACCGAGCAGCAGAAGCAGGCGGTTTTGGACAAAGCCAGTCATGCCCGCAGCGAGCAGGAAATGCACCAAATCGTAAACAGCCTGGTAAAATAACAGTGACAGGGGTAATCACCCCTGTCATTTTTCTTATAGATATGATATAATGAAATAAAAAGGGGGATCGCTATGAAGCTACGCATAAGCACCTTGTGGAAAGTACCCGTGTACTGCATCATTGCCAGCTGGATCAGTTTCTATGTGACCGTCTATTTAGGAGGATTCTTTTTCGTAGAACAATCGGTAGATGCCGAAGGTGTTATCCATGCCTCCGCCGACCCTGTCCGCTCCGCTATTTTCAGCGGTGTGTTATTTCTGCTGGTCTTATTTGTGGGTGGTCTTTGGGCATTTCGCTCCATGACGAAAAAGGAGATCGCCCTTTCCGCTGCCATCATGTGTGTCATTTACCTGCTGATCGATCTGGCACAGATTATGGCCCCCAATTTCTCCACTTTCTTGATCTTTGCCTACATCCAGAACTGGATCAGCCCCCCCGCCTCTTTTCTTTTCTCTTTGACAGATAACCTGGTTGTGTCGGCAATTCTATCTTCCTTTGTGCCTCTGCTTTTTATCCCATTCGGCAAGAAAACAGCGAAAGGCGATGACGCTGCATGAAAAAGCTCTTCGATAAGGATGAAATATGGTTTGCGGTGGTTTGGATCGTTGTTTATGTGATCGGTTTTGCCAATGCCGATTCCCTGTCGGAGTCCATCGGCATTCCCAAACTGCTGACCGTTTTGTTTGGTTTTGTTTTGTTTAAGTGCCTACACCCCAAAGCAATTCTTTTTCATTTTTTATTTGCATATTCCTTTTCCTGCATTGCTTCCTGAAAATCAAACTGCACAAAACAGCACCGATAGGTATTCCAGGGGATCCCCAGCGCTTCGTATTGTTCTTTCACCAAGGCGAGGGGTTTATATCCACTCAGCATCAGTCCCAACAGACGTTCCTGCTGCTCTATCTCCACTTCCTTCTCAGAACGCATCTCCACCGCCGATTCTTTTCTGGCCTTATCCAGCTTTTCCTTCAGCCGCAGCATCAGATTCTCCACTTCCCGCTCTTCCATTTCGGCTTTCAGCAAATATTCCGCAGCATTTAATTTTAACGCTTTTCTGGCATAATCAAAATCATCGTAGGCAGTAAGGATCACGATTTCCACCTC
>CALFPN010000084.1 GCA_937919015.1 uncultured Clostridia bacterium | reverse complement strand
AAAGCAGGCACCCTTTATCCCCTCCTGCATGGTCTGGAGAAAAAAGGGCTGCTGGAATCCTATGAACAAAACGCCGATTCCGCCCGTATCAGAAAGTATTACCATCTGACGGGAAAAGGCAAAAAATTTCTGAAAGAAAAAACCGACGAATGGAAGGAATATTCTTCTGCCGTATCCAAGGTTTTGGAAGGGGGTCTTTCCTGTGAATGCTTCTGATCCCTTCAAAGGATATGTGGAAAAGGTCTGCCAGCAGATCCGCTGGAAAAAAGCCCACGGTGTCGTAGCACAGGAGATCGAGAATCACCTGATCGATCAGAAAAATGCCTACATGGATATGGGTGACAGCGAAAGCACTGCTGAGGAAAAGGCTCTGCTGCAGATGGGCGACCCTGTGACCGTGGGAGCCGCACTGGACAGCACCCATAAACCCGCGCCCCAGTGGGGCATGATGGGATTGGTGATGGTACTATTCCTTTTGGGCGCAGTCATCCAATTCCTGTTTTTAAAAAATATTCTTGCCAATACTGATTTTCAAGGCAGTTCGATGAATACGTTGATTATCTTTCTCCCGATCAGTCTGGCAGTATTTTTCATGGCATATTTTCTGGATTTTTCCTTTTTCGGGAAACATCCGTACATCCTGCCAATCAGCATCATTCTGATCGATGTCCTTACACAATTTTTTGGCATCTGGTATGGCGGTGGCCGATGGCTGCATGTTGGACTATTCTCCCTTAGTCCCGCTTCTGCTTCCCTCTTGTTTCCCCTTGCCTTCTGCGGTATTTTTTATAAACTAAGGGGAAAAGGTACACAAGGATATTGGCTCAGCGGCATACTGGCTGCCTGCTGTTGTGTGCTCTTGCTGGTATGCCATACTATGGGCGGTGTTGTAGTTTTCGTCTGTTCCGCAGGTTTGATGATGTTGGTCGCTGCATATAAAAAATGGTTCGGTCAGAGTGCAAAATCAATTCTTGCATTGCTTATCGTCATTGCCGTTGTATGCATTTTTGCTTTCTCTTTCACTGCACCGTTCAATTATCGCTTAGCAAGAATGACTGCCATCCTGCATCCTGAAACAGATTCCGCCGGTGCAGGCTATCTTTCTGATATACTACAGAACATGATCAGAAATTCTGTTCTGATCGGCGAAGGCACATCCTTTTTGGATTATGATGTGACCTATGCAGTTATGCCTTCTAATTTCCGTTCTGATTTTCTGCTGACTTATCTGACTTATAAATATGGCTGGATAGTATCCTTCACACTGGTTACTCTTCTGGCTGTATTCCTCATTTTCGGGTTCCGTAAATGTATGAAGCAGAAAAGTATTCTGGGGCAGATGGTATCTCTCAGTATCCTCGGTGTCTTCATAGCAGAAATTCTTCTGTATGTCATTGCAAATCTGGGGTATCCGCTGATTGCTCCGATCGCTCTGCCCTTCCTTTCCTACGGCGGCACAGCACTGGTCATCCATATGGCACTGGCAGGCATCCTCCTTTCCACCTTCCGCACAGGGGAAGTATATCAGGATAATGTAAAGCCTGTTCTCAGCGAAAGAAAATTCATTCAGTGGGATGACGGCAAACTCATCATTTCTTTTAAATAAATGAACCGATTGAAAAATCCTCCGAAAAAATGTAAAATAAAAAGACTTACATTTTTGGAGGATTTTTTTATGCTTGCTTTCACCGTCAACGACACAAAAACTTTTATGAACCTGCTTCTGAAGGGGGACACCTTTGACACCTTCCATTTCCGTCAGGGGGAACTCTCCACCTTCGCCTCTTTCATCATGGAAGGCAAGCGCAATCTGGATTTTTACGGCACAGAGGAACTGGAACAGGGGCTTTCCCGCTATGTTCTCTGGGAAGAAATGCGTCCCTTTGTTTTTCAGGCCATCAAGGGAAATAAACTGCCCAAGAGCATTAAAATCGTTTTTTCCCTGCCCGATGAAAAAATCGAACACCTGCCCAATACTTCCGCCGCATTTCTGAATATTCTTTTCAAAGACAATACCGTGCTTTGCACCACCGCCATCTCTCAGACAAGTTTTTCTCTGGATAAAAGCAGTGAAAAGCTGTGGGAAGAATATGTTCTGAAGTTTTTCAAAAAGAACGGCATCGGTATCCAGCTCCAAAAAGACTAATGCACAAAATGCGCTTTTTTATATGATCTCCTCTTGACTTTTCCATATTTTTTGGTATGCTTGTATGGACAATTTTTCACAAAAGACAAGGAGCGCATATTTATGAAATCAAGAAAAATCCTGATGTCCATCTGTGGTGTAATGATTGGTGCTGTCAGTGTCGGCTTTTTTAAACTGGCCGCCCTTGGCGTTGACCCTTTTCAGACCTTCATGTGCGGCATCAACCAAATGATTCCTATTTCTTTCGGCACATTATATGTAATCGTAAATGCCGTACTTTTGCTTTTCGCCCTGATTTTTGACAGACACTATATCGGCATCGCCACTTTTATCAATCTGTTCCTTCTGGGCTATGTGGTAGAATTCACCCATCAAGCCCTGCTGACTGTATTTCCGGATGCCTCCCTTGCCATCCGCATCACCAGCCTTGTCTTCGGATTTGTGGCCCTTTGTTTCGGTTCTTCTATTTATATGACCGCCGATCTTGGTGTGTCCACTTACGATGCCGTTGCACTGATCATGGCAAACAATTGGAAGCTGGGTAAGTTTAAGTATATCCGTATCGCTACCGATGTGGTCTGCGTGGTTCTGGGGATTACATTATTTCTCCTTGGCCACGGAAAAATTTCCGCTATTCTGGCTTTTGTCAGCGTAGGAACCCTTCTGGCAGCCTCTTCCATGGGCCCTCTGATCGATTTCTTTAACCGAAAAGTATCTATCCCTTTTCTGGAAAAAGCAAATTCATAACTGCAAATAAAAAACGCTCTGTCCTTGTTGGGACAGAGCGTTTTCTGTTTGCATCATTCTTCCGTTTCATAGGGCCAATCCTTGATGCCCCCAAATTCATATACATGGGTATACCCCAGTTCGGCTAAAGCCAGTGAAGCTGTTTTGCTGCGGTTTCCGCTGCGGCAATACACCAGAACCACCGTATCCTTTTCCGGGATCACGCCTGCGGCCGTGTCCTCATCGATCATGCCTACCGGAAGCAGCACTGCCCCGGGGATATGCCCCTCGTCATATTCCTCCTGTTCTCTCACATCCAAAAGGACGAACTCTCCCTTTTCCTCTTCCATCATCTGTTTCGCTTCTTCCGCCCCTATCTGCTGATAACCCATAGAAGCTCCTTCCTCCGTTGCTGCTCCGCAGCCTGTCAAAAGCAGCACCAGAATCATGAAAATCCATTTTTTCATATCTTTTCCTCTTTTCTGTTTCTTATCCTTTTTCTATATTGTATCATATCCAATCTTTTGTTCCAAATACAGATTTCTTTACAAAAAAAGGATCAGATTTCTCTGATCCCATTTTCTTCTTATGCCACTGCTACCATCCCTCTGACAAGCGTCCCTTCCGTATGATTCATACTGGAACGCACCACCAGAGGGATATTACATTTTTTTGCCAGTTCCACGCAACGGCTGTGCAGCACTTCTGCCCCGTTCAATGCCATCTGCAGCATATCATCATAGGAGATTTCCGCCAGTTTTCTTGCAGTAGGTACTTTGCGGGGGTCTGCGGTATAAACACCGTCCACATCTGTATAAATTTCGCAGGCATCTGCATTGAGGGCCGCTGCCAGAGCTACTGCTGTGGTGTCAGAGCCGCCTCTGCCCAGTGTTGTGATGTCGTTATTTTCTGTAATGCCCTGAAACCCTGTTACAATGACGATTTTTCTCTGTTTCAGTTCATCCATGATACGGTCTGTTTCAATATTTGTGATCTTTGCGTTGCCATGTACATTCGTTGTGTGGATCTTTGCCTGAAACGCATTCAGGGAAACGGCAGGAATCCCCATGGCTTCCAATGCCATTGCCATAAATGCAACAGACATCTGTTCCCCGATGGACAGGAGCATATCCATTTCTCTTTCGGAAGGATTGGGATTGATCGCCTTTGCCTGGGCAATCAGTTCATCTGTATGTTTGCCCATGGCAGACAGTACAACAACAACATCGTTACCTTTGTTGTAGTCATCCAGACATCTTTTTGCTACATTGAAAATACGTTCTTTATTTGCAACCGATGTACCGCCGAATTTTTTTACGATCAACATGGTCAACACTCCTTTATCCAAACAGACCTTCGATTTCATTTTCTTTTCTTATTATATTCAGCATGACTTGCAAATAAAATGCGATTTATGCTATGATTATTGCAAATAATGCTATCAAAGAGGAGAAGCCATGGAAAACGGATACGAAAAACGAGGATATCTATTGGATGATTTCCGATTATTTCATTTGAAAGATAAAGAAGGAACGAATGTGGACTACCACTACCACGAATTCTGCAAACTGCTGATGCTGCGTTCCGGCAGCGGCGGCTATACGGTAGATGGACAGCGGTATTCTCTGGAAACCGGAGATATTGTCCTCATCGGCAGCCATCGTGTCCATCGTCCTGAATTTGAGCATGGTCTGCTTTATGAGCGGGTCATCATCTATATTTCCCCCGATTTTTTACGGCAACAGTCTGTGCCCGATTGTCAGCTGGAAGAGATCTTCAGCGGAGAACAGGGCCATGTCCTGCATTTGAACGACCCCGATGCCCTCTGGGCCATCTCCGATGCCCTGGAGCAGGAGCTGGCGAGGGACGATTATGGCAGAGTGATTTTAAGCAATGGCCTTTTATTGCGTCTGCTCATTGAAATTGCCCGCAGCATCCGCGACCCCAAAACCACCTTCTCTACCCCCATCACCCCCACGGACAGCCGTATTCTGGATATTCTGCGCTATATCGATGCCCACCTGACAGAGGATCTTTCCATCGATCTTCTGGCAGAGGAATTCTTTATCAGTAAATTCCACATGATGCGCCTGTTCAAACAGGAAACAGGCCGTTCCATTCATGATTATCTGCAGGAACGCCGTTTGCTTCATGCCCGTGATCTCATCCGTCAGGGGGTCTCTGCTACGGATAGTTGTTTTCAGTCCGGCTTCCGCAGCTATTCTTCCTTTACCAGAGCCTATGCCAAGCATTTCGGCACAACACCTACAGGAAGAAAAGGCGCGCCGGCGGAAGAAACCTATGAATAAAATTATTTTGTTAGCACTTGCATGGGTCGAGTGCTAATTTTTTCTTGACTTTTCCTTTTGCAGTGATACAATATATTTTGTGAGACAAAACAGCGGCGATTTCGCCGCTTTCCCTTTGAAAAATCAACCCTAAGGAGGTAAATCTATATGCAGGAAAAAGGCAACCTTTCGATCAATAGTGAAAATTTCTTACCTATCATCAAAAAATGGCTCTACACAGATAAAGATATCTTTATTCGTGAACTGGTATCCAACGCCTGTGATGCAGTAACAAAACTGCAGAAGCTGAACATGATGGGCGAAGCAAACATCCCCGCAGACGAAAAATATGAGATCCATGTGGTTCTGGATCAGGATAACAAAACACTGCAGATCATGGATAACGGTATCGGTATGACTGCCGATGAAATCAAAAAATATATCAACCAGATCGCATTTTCCGGTGCCACAGATTTTCTGGCGAAATTTCAGGAAAAAGGCGAAGGCGAAAATGAGATCATCGGTCATTTCGGTCTGGGCTTCTACTCCGCTTTCATGGTAGCGGACAAAGTGGAAATCGATACCCTTTCCTATCAGGATGGCGCAGAAGCCGCAAAATGGATCTGCGAAGGCGGCATTGATTACGAAATGGAAGCCGGCACAAGAGAAACCAGAGGTACGACCATCACGCTGCACATTGGCGCAGACGGAGAAGAATTCCTGAACGAAGCAACCCTGTATGCAGCCATGATGAAATACTGCTCCTTCATGCCCGTACCCATCTTCGTAGATGTTCTGAAAGAAGAAACAGATGAAGAAAAAGCCGCTGCAAAAAAAGCAGCAACACATGTTTCCATGGAAGAAGCCATGGAAATGATGCAGAAGGAACATGATGCAGAAGAAAGTTCTGAAAGCGAAGAAAAAACAGAGGAAGAAGCCGTTCCCATGAACGATACCAACCCGCTGTGGCAGAAAAATCCCTCCGCATGTACAGACGAAGATTATAAAGCCTTCTATCATAAAGTATTTGAGGATATGAACGATCCGCTGTTTTGGATCCACCTGAACATGGACTATCCCTTCCGCCTGAAAGGCATCCTCTACTTCCCCAAACTGACAGACCAGTTTGATATGCGCGACGGCGAAGTAAAACTGTACTGCAATCAGGTATATATCGCAGATAACGTAAAAGAAGTCGTTCCAGAATTCCTTCTGCTCTTGAAAGGCGTGCTGGACTGCCCGGATATGCCTCTGAACGTTTCCAGAAGTGCCCTGCAGAATGACGGCTATGTAGAAAAGATGAACGCCTACATCACAAAGAAAGTAGCGGACAAGCTGAATCAGCTCTTCAAAAATGACAGACCTGCCTTTGAAGGCTTCTGGGATGATATCAATATCTTCATCAAATACGGCTGTATGCGGGAAGAAAAACTGTACGATAAAGTAAAAGACACCCTGCTTTTGAAAACAACAGACGGCGTTTACGAAACCGTTTCCGAATATCTGGAAAAGAATAAGGAAAAACATGAAAATGTCATCTATTTTGCAAATGATGTGAACCAGCAGGCCCAGTATATCCGTCTGTTCCAAGAACAGGGTCTGGAAGCGGCCATTCTGGATACGCCCGTGGATAAGCCCTTCGTTTCCTTCCTGGAATATAAAAATCAGGATATCAAGCTGAAGGTGCAGCGTGTGGATGCAGATATTGATTCTCTGCAGG
>CALFPN010000083.1 GCA_937919015.1 uncultured Clostridia bacterium | reverse complement strand
GGTCTCCTCCATGCTTTCGGGAATGACCAGAACAGGCTTGAAAAATCCGCAGAGGAAAGGCGTTTCGATGCCCTTGCAGACCCGTACCGCCTCCTGTTTCGGCAAAGCATAGGTTTCCGCAGTCCGCAGGATTTTTTCCTGCAGGGAAAGAGAGGCTTCCCGCCCCTGCCGAATCTCCTTTCTTAGTTTGGCATAAATCAGCAGGTCATAAAGCAAAAACAGCACCACACCCGCCACATACACCACAAAAAGCGTATCCGTCAGAGACCAGCCGCCGCCTTTTAATAAGGAAAGGTCGCCGCCTTCCATGCCAAAGGGGGCAGAAAGCAGGGAATCCATGCCCATTTCCACACGGCCCCGCAGCTTTTTCATAGGCTCCATCCAAAGGGTATTCAGGGCAAAGCTGGTGGAAAACAGGCGCACATTGGCAGGCAGAACCGCCCGTACCAATAGTACCAACCACACCAGATAATGCCAGCGGGCATTCAGCTTATCCTGAAATATTTTTTTGAAAACCACCAGCATCAGCCCCGTCAGGGTGATGCCCAGGGTAACATACAATACCACCCAGAGATTTGTCATACCTTCATCCCCTCCAGTAAATTTTTCAGTTCTTCCACTTCATCGGCAGTCAGCCTCCCCTCCTGCAGAAAAGCCGTTACCATTTTCCCCGCCGAGCCATGGTAAATCTTATTCAGGAAATTTTCCTCTTCTCTAGCCACGCAGTCTTCTCTGGAAACAGCCGCCCGATATTGCTTCGGTGTCCCCTCCGCCGCCACCAGCCCTTTCTGTTCCAGACGGCTGAGGAAGGTATAGACCGTGTTTTTGTTCCATTTGCCATGCAGCGCATCCATAATGTCACTCTGCAGCACAGAGCCTTTTTCCCAGATGATCTCCATGATCTTCCATTCACTGTCAGAAATTTTATATGTCATAGGGGCACCTCCTTTTGTCTTCGCACAAACTACATTTGTAGTCTCATTATCATACTACACTTGTAGTCTCTCTGTCAATCCAAAGAAAAAAGACTTAGGAAATTCTTAAGAATTACCTAAGCCTTTTATGTACGTTTTGATTAAATTTCCCCTCCGGGGGGTGCTCGGAGTTTCACTCCTATGCCCTCCGCAAAGTTCTTCGAAATTCTTCAAATTTCTCAGAACTTCTTTCTGGTCAGGAAATCGGGGATCTTGATTTCGGATTCGAAATCATCCAGATCTGCAAATCTTCTTGCAGCAGGACGTGCTTCATCCAGCACTTTTTCTTCCACGGGTGCTTCTTCCACTCTGGGTGCTTCTACCTGTACTCTTCTCACGGGTTCTGCCGCAGGAGCGGGAATATTGTCTTCCAAACCTGTTGCAATGACAGTAACCACAACTTCGTCCACCAGATCTTCGTTGATGGATGTACCGAAGATGATTTCTGCTTCGGGGTCGATGGCTTCACGGATCAGTTCAGCCGCTTCGTCTGTTTCAAACAGACCCAGATTTTCGTCGCCGCTGAAGTTGATCAGGATATATTTTGCACCTTCGATGGTTGTTTCCAGCAGAGGGCTCTGGATCGCCATTTTTGCAGCCACTTCCGCTTTGTTTTCACCGCTGGCACGGCCGATGCCCATGTGGGCAATGCCTTTGTTTGCCATGATGGTGCGTACGTCAGCAAAGTCCAGATTGATGATACCGGGTTTGGAGATCAGGTCTGCAATACCCTGTACACCCTGACGCAGGATTTCATCCGCTTTGCGGAAAGCTTCTGTCATAGTTGTTTTCTTATCAATGATGGACAGCAATTTCTGGTTGGGGATGATTACCAGTGTATCCACATTCTTTTTCAGTTCTGCAATGCCTTTTTCTGCATTGCCCATTCTCTTTTTGCCTTCAAAGTTGAAGGGTTTTGTTACAACGCCAACAGTCAGGATACCCAGTTCCTTGGAAATGGATGCGATTCTGGGAGCTGCGCCTGTACCTGTGCCGCCGCCCATACCTGCTGTGATAAATACCATATCGGAACCGCGCAGTGCCTGTGCGATATCGTCGGATGTTTCATCTGCGGAACGCTGGCCGATTTCAGGATCGCCGCCTGCGCCCAGACCCTTTGTCAGCTTTTCACCAATCTGGATTTTTGTTGCAGATTTGGATTTTGCCAGAGCCTGTCCGTCTGTGTTGATGGAAATGAAATCAACGCCATCCAGACCGTCTTCGATCATTCTGTCCACCGCGTTGTTACCGCCGCCGCCAACGCCAATTACTTTGATCTGTGCCATATTACTCATAGGGATATCAAATTCAAGCATGATAGTATCTCCTCCTAGGTTCATTCCAAAAATTTATCAAATTATATTATACACGAAAAAACACGGGATTTCCATAGAAAATTACAAGTTTTCTGCATAAAATTTTGTGTTTTTTCCGAAATATTTTATAAAATTTACACTTCTCTTTCCGAAGCTGTCTTTTCCTCTTTTCTGCTCAGCAGCAGGTGTCGGATATTGCTGCAGTTATGGAACATACGGGAGCCATAAACCACGATGGCCGCAATGGAAAGGTCGATGGAAAGCTGATTGCCCAGCCAGATCAGAGCCATAGCCAGCACGGCGTTGGTAGCAAAGCCTGTGGCAAAAACCTTCCAGCGGAAATCCTCCCGCATATTGGCGTAAATACCCCCCAAAAGAGAATCCATGCAGGCCAGAATCCCCATGGCAACATAGGCGGAAAAGCCCGCAGGGTACACAAAGCCGCTCATCACGCCGACGACAATACCAACAACAAGCCCGATCAATGCAATGAACATGGTTATTCCTCCTCTTCTGTGGCCCGGAACAATGCTGTCTGGGTATAGGCGGGCACAACCACCGCCGCTTCCCTGCGAACGCTGATCTCGATCCCCCAGGGAGCCAGATTATCCACCACGCCGCCAGGAAAATGCAGGGCCGCATCCAGCACATCGGCTTCCCCCACCGCCTTGATTTCAAAGGGAGCCGCTACCCGCACGCCATTGACCATGACGATGGAACCGGCGCAGGTAATGGCACTTTTGCCCACCATACGCTGGCCGTTGATGGAAACGGCTTCCGCCCCCGCTCCGTGCAGCTCATTGACCACAGAAAGCAGGTCTTCCGCATGGACGAGATAGGCGTTCATATCCCCACTGCCTCTATGGCTGCTGTCGGACATAGTAACCGTGACCCCCGGACCGCTGACCTCCGTCAGCCCCGCAAAGGAAAGCAGCTGCTCCATTTCTGCGTCAAGCATACCATTCTGATGCTCTTTTACGTTTTTTTCCAATGCTTTATTCTGTTCCAGCAGCGCATCCCGCTCCGCCCGCATCTGATTCAGGGCAAGAATGGCTTCGGAAAGTCTCTGATTTTCCGTGGTCATCCCCTGCTGTTTCACCGTATTCACCTGCACCCCGATGATGACCCCAAGGATGACGCAGGTGGCCGTCAGGGCCGCGGAATATTGTTTTTTCATCATAGTTTATCCCTCAAATCAAGAAACCTTAGACGCTGACTTATGTCAGATAGCGGAACACCACGGTTCCATTGGGCTTGTCCAGTTCGCTCAGATCCAGCGTGCCGCGGTCTTCCTTGGGAATGGTTTTCATGATCTCTGCCATGTAACGGATTTTCGTATCTCCGTTTTCCATATCCCCCAAAATGATCTCCACCTGATTCACATAGGCATGGATGTTTTTTGGATTGGAAACATCGATCTCCACCACCAGATCCAACAGCTCATATTTTTCCATCAGCTGGCTGATATAGAGCACCACATCCAATGCTTCCGGGTTTTCCACAGGAATCACTTCCCCCAAGGTAAAATTGCCGAAGGCAAGCCCCTTCACCACAGGCAATGCCTCTCTGCAGGCCTCCTGCACATCCAGCACGCGCCCAGCTTCATCTATGTAAAGGTAAGAGCCCATATAGGGCACATACCCTCTGACCTTTCTTTCCTTCACTTCGATAACGATGGTATCGGGCAGGCGCATAGAAAGCTTCGCATCAGCAATATAAGGATCTTCCTCCAGCGTCTTTGCTGCTCTGCCCTTGCCGAAAAAGAGGATATTATCTCCTTTGGAAAGACCGATCTTTTCGCACAGCTCCGCCGTGGAATAATGACTTGCCCCTTCCGCTGCGATATTTTTCAAAGCAAAAATAGGCGAAAGCAAGAGCCCGATGATGACCACCAGACCAAAGGCCACACCGATGATGACCCGCTGGTCAATCTTCTTTTTTGGCTTGGATTTTTGGTAATATTCCAGTTCTTCCATCAGGTCGATATCGAACAATTCGTTTTGTTTATTCGCTTTTTTCGATTTCTTTCTGAACATAAAAATTCCTTTCTTCCTGCAGGCTGATGACACCGCCCAAAAAAGAAAAGGCGTCCTCTATTTTTTCATAGCCCCGCTCAATATACTGTGAGCCATGGACAAAACTTTCCCCTTCTGCCGCCAAAGCCGCCACAAGAAGGGCTGCACCGCACCGCAGGTCATGGGCATAAACCTCCGCACCATGCAGTTTTTCTACGCCGCGGACACAGGCATTTCGGCCGGAAACGGCAATATCCGCCCCCATCCGACAAAGTTCCGCAGCCTGAGAAAAGCGGGCTTCGAACACCGTTTCGCTAATCATACAACTTCCTTTTGCCAATGTCAATAAACTCATGACCAAAGGCTGCATATCCGTGGGAAAGGCGGGAAAAGGCCCTGTGACGATGGTAAAATCCGACCGCAGCTTCTTCGGCGGACGCATCCAGAGGAGATCACTGTCCTCCCAGAGAAAACGGCAGCCTATGGTTCGCAGCACTTCCAGCACCGCCCCCATCTGTTCCCGTTCCAATCCCCGCAGCCGCAGTTCGCCTCCTGTCATGGCGGCGGCGCAGAGGAATGTCCCCCCTTCGATGCGGTCGGCAGGAATGGAAAACACTGCGCCGTGGAGGCGCGATACCCCTTCCACCAGAATGCTGGAGGTGCCTTCGCCGTAGATTTCCGCCCCCATGGCCCGCAGAAACCGCGCCAAAGCCACGATCTCCGGTTCACGGGCGGCATTCTGGATAACCGTGACCCCTTCCGCCTTTGCCGCCAGCAGAAGGATATTTTCCGTGGCCCCTACGCTGGGGATAGGCAGATGGATCTGACTGCCGCAGATACGGTCTGCCCTGCAGTCCAGCATGCAATGCTCTCCCGCTATGGTCACGCCCATGCGCCGAAAAGAATCCAAGTGTAGGTCAATGGGCCGCTTTCCGATGGCGCATCCCCCGGGATAGGCCAGCTTCGCCCGCTTTTCTCTGCCCAGCAAGGCCCCCAGAAATAAAATGGAAGACCGCATTTTCCCTACGGTTTCACTGCCGATCTCTGTCACGGAAAGGTGGCGGCTGTCAATGACAACAGTCCGCCCCGTCCGTTCCACCCTGCAGCCCAGCTCCTGTAAAATCTCAAGGGTCTGCAGCACATCTTTGATCAGGGGAATGTTTTCCAGCACCACCTCATCCTCCGCCAGGATACAGGCCGCCAGTATGGGCAAGGTGCCGTTTTTGCTGCCGCGGACAGCAAATTCCCCCTCGATCCTTCTCCCGCCCCGCACGATATATGTCCCCATGCTTTCCCCTCCGCATCAAAAAATAGAATCTTACCGTTATTTTATCGGCGGACAATTTTTCTGGTGCGTGGACTTTTTCTGGACAAAAAGAATCGAAAACGGTATATTAAAAAAAGAAGAAACGATACTAAGGAAGGAGCGGTTTCAAATGGAACTGAAAAGAAATATCCTTGATATAAAAGGTTTAAAGGTCGGTCAGGCGGAAAATGCCGCAGCAAAAACAGGGGTCACCGTGGTGCTGGCGGAAGAAGGTGCCGTCTGCGGTGTGGATGTCCGCGGGGCGGCTCCCGGCACAAGGGAAACAGACCTTTTAGACCCCGTCAATGCCATGGAAAAGGTACAGGCCGTGGTACTTTCCGGCGGTTCTGCCTTCGGTCTGGAAGCGGCCAGCGGCGTCATGGACTGGCTGGAGGAAAAAAACATCGGCTTTGATGTAGGCGTGACGAAGGTGCCCATCGTGCCCGCTGCCGTCCTGTTCGATCTGGGCTATGGGGACCCCTTCACACGTCCCGATAAATCCATGGGCAGACAGGCCTGTGAGAATGCTTCCGATTCCATCCTTTTGGAAGGCGACCATGGCGCAGGCTGCGGCGCAACGGTAGGCAAGCTGCGGGGCATGGAACACTGCACCAACAGCGGCATCGGCAGCTGGTGTGAAGCAACGGAAAACGGCATCCGCGTGGCGGCTCTCATTGCTGTGAACGCCTTCGGGGATGTATACGAAAACGGGAAGATCATTGCCGGCACAAAGGACGATGAGGGCCATTTCATCTCTGCGGAGGAAGGGGTCATCCAAATGGCTGAAAGCCTTTCCTTTGGCGGGAAAAATACCACCATCGGCATCATTGCCACCAACGTGAAACTGACCAAGGCACAGGCCAAAAAGGTGGCCGGCATGGCCCATGATGGTCTGGCAAGATGCATCCGCCCCATCCATACCACTCTGGACGGGGATACCCTCTTCTGCCTTTCTACAGGAGAGATCGAATTACCCACAGCCCCTGTGGATGTGGTGGGCATCCTTGCAGCAAAGGCCACCGAGCAGGCAGTTCTGCGCGCAGTAAGAGCCGCAAAATAATCATATTTCTTAGAGCAAACAAAAAAGCGATAAGTTTTTCTTATCGCTGTTCCTCGGAATTTTTATTCACTTTGGACAAAAAAATGCAAAATTCTATTTTACTCTGCTTTTTGCTGTGGTAAAATAAATTATCAATTCAATTAGCACTACCAAATTTTATTTTTTATAAAAAAACGGGAGGTACCTATGAAACAGGATATGATTTTGATTCTGGACCTGGGCAGCGAAGAAAATCCCAAGATTGCCCGTGAGATCCGTGCGATGGGTGTTTACACAGAAATCCACCCTCATGACATCACAGCAGAAGAACTGGCAGCACTGCCCGGCGTAAAAGGCATCATTTTAAACGGCGGCGTAAACCGCGTGGTTGACGGCGTGGAAATCGATGCTTCCGAAGCAGTTTACAACGCAGGTTTCCCCATCCTGAAGGCTGATCACAAAGGCGGCGCGGCTTTCCCTGCAGATGATGCAGAAAGAGCAGCTGTTCTGAGCGCATTCGTATTCGATGAATGTAAAGCTGAAAAAAACTGGACCATTGAAAACTTCATTGATGATCAGGTAGAACTGATGAAACGTCAGATCGGTGACAAAAAAGTCCTGCTGGCTCTGTCCGGCGGTGTTGACTCTTCCGTAGTAGCAGCCCTGCTGATCCGCGCCATCGGCAAACAGCTGACATGCGTACATGTAAACCACGGTCTGCTGCGTAAAGGCGAACCTGAAGAAGTTGTTCGTGTATTCCGTGACGAAATGGATGCAAATCTAGTATATGTGGATGCCGTTGACCGTTTCCTGGACAAACTGGCAGGCGTTTCCGATCCCGAAACAAAACGTAAAGTGATCGGCGCAGAATTCATCCGCGTATTCGAGGAAGAAGCAAGAAAACTGGAAGGCATCGAATTCCTGGGTCAGGGTACCATCTACCCCGATATCATCGAATCCGGTACAAAAACAGTAAAAGCAGTAAAATCTCACCACAACGTAGGGGGGCTCCCCGAAGACCTGCAGTTCGAACTTGTAGAGCCTCTGAAAATGCTGTTTAAGGACGAAGTGCGTGCCGTTGGTAAAGCACTGGGTCTGCCTGACGGTATGGTTTACAGACAGCCCTTCCCCGGCCCTGGTCTGGGTGTTCGTTGTCTGGGTGCAATCACAAGAGACAGACTGGAAGCTGTTCGTGAATCCGATGCAATCCTGCGTGAAGAATTTGCGAAAAACGGTCTGGAAGGCAAAGTATGGCAGTACTTCACAGCGATCCCCGATATCAAATCCGTTGGTGTTCGTGATAACAAACGTGCAGATGAATGGTGCGTAATCATCCGTGCCGTAAACACAGTAGATGCCATGACAGCAACAGTTGAAAATGTACCTTTCGATCTGCTGCAGCACATTACAGCTCGTATCACAAACGAAGTGAAAGGCGTAAACCGCGTTCTTTTCGACCTGACTCCCAAGCCTACAGGCACAACCGAATGGGAATAATTTCTCGTCGAAAAACATGTGCATAAAAATTATCCCCGAAGGATTTCCTTCGGGGATTTTTATTTCTATGATTATATGAAATTTTAGAGGTAACTTCATTCATTTCTATGGTTTATTTCTTTTACTGATTGCCGTTCAGTGTGGCTGTTCTTGTGGCACTATCCCATGTGATATCTGTCACGCCCAAGGCTGTTGCCAGATCACGCATAG
>CALFPN010000082.1 GCA_937919015.1 uncultured Clostridia bacterium | reverse complement strand
CAGGGACTCGAACCCTGGACCCACTGATTAAGAGTCAGTTGCTCTACCAACTGAGCTAAAGGCGCATATCACAATTGCAAAAAATATTTTAACACCAAGTTTTATATCTGTCAATCTATTTTTTATAAAAAACCTTTCTTTTTCAAAAACCAAATCGTTTCATAAAAAATATTAAAAATATTGAATGCCTATTGCATACAGATGTCTTTTGTGCTATGGTAAATTCATAAAATATATGGTGATTCTTCGGGGCAGGGTGAAAGTCCCTACCGGCGGTGAAAGTCCGCGACCCTTAATATTCGGTAGAATGTTATTCGGTAGAATGTTAAGGCTGATTCGGTGAAATTCCGAAACCGACGGTTACAGTCCGGATGAGAGAAGAAAATTGGTGCTGTTCAGGCGTTTTTCGCACGGAAAATCTGTGTGCCTGTATGGTGCTTCTTTTGCGTATGCAATGCCCCTTAGACAATGGTCTAAGGGGCTTTTCCATTTTCAGCATCAATGACTACCGAAAGAAGGATTCCCCACATATTTCAGATATCAATTGTAACACATTATGATCTAAATCTGTTTGGAGGAATGAAACAATGAAAACCCAAAAGAAATTCAAAACCCGTGACCTGACTCTGATTGCAATGCTGGGGGCCATCTGTTGTGTGCTGATGCACATCGACTTCCCCCTGCCCTTCATGCCCCCCTTCATGAATTTTGACCTTTGCGGTCTGGTGGAACTGATGGGCGGCTTTGCCATGGGGCCTCTGCAGGCATTCTTTATCATTCTGGTAAAGATCCTGCTGAAACTGGCAACGGAAGGCACCTCTTCCGCCTTCACCGGGGAGATCCAGAATGTCATCCTCAGCTGTGCTTATGTGCTGCCCCCCGTGATCCTGTATCACCGCAATAAAAGCAGAAAAACAGCCATCAAGGGCATGGTCATCGGCTCCATCTTTTGCAGCGTGCTGGCAGTTTTCACGAACCTGTTCATCATCATCCCCTTCTACATGGCACTGATGGGTCAGGAAATGAGCTACTTCGTACAGATGTGCACAGAAGCAAACCCTCTGGTACAGAATGCCGCAACTCTGGCCATCTTCGGCATCGTGCCCTTCAACCTCATCAAATGCGGGATCAACTCCGTGGGCGCACTGGTATTATATAAACGCCTGAGCCCCTTCCTTCACGGAAACAGCACCGGCGCAAAGACAACAGCAGAACAGACAAAGGCATAAAGGAGACATCAATATGAAATTCAGCATGGATAAAAACTTAACTTTTGAACAGGCAAAGGCTCTTCTTTGGGAACAGCTGGGCGACTGGAAGATCATGGCTCTGGCCAGCAGCGTCAATGATTACGTTATGGTGAGAAATGTCAGCTGTCTGTTTTATGATGATAAAGTCTGGTTCAAGACAGACAAAAACTTCCGCAAGACCCAGCAACTGTATCAGAACCCCAATGTAGCCATGTGCTGGGGCGGCATCCAGATCGAAGGCATCGCAGCCAACAAAGGTCTTGTGGTCGAAGAAGAAGGCAGGGTATTTGAACAGGGCTACAAAAAGCACCTTTGGGGCAGCTACAACAAATACAGCCACGAAGATACAGAAATCATCATTGAAGTGAGCCCCAAGTTCGTGGAGGTCTGGGATACCAGCGATGATAACTATGCTTATCAGATCTTCATTGACTT
>CALFPN010000081.1 GCA_937919015.1 uncultured Clostridia bacterium | reverse complement strand
CTTTTTTCGCGCTGCTTTTCAAGTTTCATCACCTCCTGCGTCAGATTTTTGTAGCTCTCAGCCACCTTGCCGCCGGGGTCATGGGCAAAAATGCTCTTGCCCTCGGCGCTGATTTCCTTTGCCCTAACAGAATGGGGAATCTCGGTGGCGAACACCTTGATTTTGCTGCCGTAGGTCTCCCGCAGCAGGGCGGCGATCTCCTTGGCAAAGTTGGTGCGGTTGTCCACCATCGTCAGCAGGATGCCGTCAATCTGGAGTTTTGGGTTGATCTGCCGTTTCACTTTATTTACTGTTTGGAGCAGTTGTTCCAAACCCTTGGCGGGCAGATACTCTGCCTGGACGGGAATTATGACCCTATTGGCGGCTGCCAGCGCATTGACCGTGAGCATCCCCAGAGAGGGCTGGCAATCAATGAGGATATGGGAATACTGTCCCTTTACGGTGTCCAGATACTGCCGCAAGATGGTCTCGCGGCTCATGGCGTTCACCAGAGAAACCTCCATACCAGACAACTGGATGTCCGCAGGCATCAGGTCAACACCCTCCGGGTGGTGCAGGATACCCTCGCTGGGTCGCAGCGGCTCATCCATCAGAATACGGCCCATCGCGTCGGACAGGGTAAAGGGCAGCTTGTCCGGCTGGGGGTGGCCCAGGCTGATGGTCAGGCTTCCTTGCGGGTCCCCGTCGATCAGCAACACTTTCTTGCCAGCCTGCGCCAGTCCAATTCCCAGGTTCGCACAAGTCGTTGTTTTGCCAACCCCGCCTTTTTGGTTGGCAATGGCTATAATTTGAGCTGTCATCACTCTGCTCCTTTCCTAATAGATTTCCCCACTAAAGGGATCTTTATTTGTTAGGGCATGAAAAAAAGCGTATCAGCAAACGCTAATACGCTCTTTCTCTTGAAATTCTTCGCAAGTTTTGGTTTATTGCATTGTATGAGGAAACACATAGTCTTTTTGGGTATGTAGGTATCTACGCTTTACATACACATGGGTCACCGCACCAACCAGCTTCCCATCCTGCAGGACAGGGCTGCCGCTGGTACCCTGTACGATGCCGCCTGTCAGCTGCAGCAGACGCGCGTCCGTAATACGGATGGTCATATCCTTATGGGCTTTCCCGCCATCCTTCCGAAGGCTTTCGATCTCGATTTCATAGGCCTTTACCCCATTTCCTTCCAGATCGGAAAGGATGTGGGCTTTCCCTTTTTTAATCTCCGCCGCTGCTGCCACAGGCAGAGCCTCTCCATCAAAAACAGTTGTACCGATACTGCCAAAAATACCAGCTTCCGTATTTTCATCGATACGGGCAAATTTTTCCTGCAATGCGATCCTCCCCGTCAGTTCCCCGGCTTTCCCCTTCTGTCCTTTGACGATTTCCGTCAGTTCCACAGAAACCAGTGCACCTTCTCTGATCTGCATCAGTTTCCCCGTATCCACATCATACACCCCATGACCCAAAGCCCCGAAGGTTTGCTCTTTGGGATCATAGTAGGTCACGGTGCCGATCCCCTGAATACTATCCCGTATCCATGCACCGATCTTGTAGGTGCCGTCTACAGTACTATAAACAGGTTTCACGGAAACTTCTTTTTCTCTGCCACCCCGCTGCAGCCGCAGAGAAACAGCCCGACCTTCGCTTTTCTCTACCGCTTCCAGAAACATTTCCTTATTTTCCAAAATCTGTCCATCGGCTTCTATCAGCAAGTCACCTGCCTGCAAAATACCTTTGCAGGGCGTATTGCTGCGGCCATTTTCCCCATCTACGCTGCCTGTGCCTAAAACCAGCAATCCTTGCGTATCCATGGTGACGCCGACGGTTTTCCCTACGGGCACCAGCATTTCTGCCGCCTGCGCCGTCTGCAGAAAAAGGGAAAGGCAGAAAAACGGTATCAAAAAAAGCCGCTTCGGGTATACTGCAAAAAAATGATTGCTTTTTTTCTGCTGCATCAACTCCACTCCCAAATTGTAAGTTTTGGAACAAATATGCGCACTTTTTGTTCCTCAGTTACTTTTTCCCCTTTCGAACTTCGATATTCCGCCCAAAAACGCCAGAATCATACAAAGCCCAACAGCATCACAAGTACGGGAGTCTGGAAATTTTTCAAATTAAAAAATCAAAACCATAGCTTCAGCATTCTCTCCAGCATGGTACTGATGTCGGCTCTTTCCACATTTTCTGCTGCAATCAGATCGGTACGTCCTACTTCTTCTCCATTGATGAGATAAATCACTTCTCCTACCTTTTCTCCTTTTTTCACGGGTGCATCCATAACAGGAAGTGCCTCCACCGCCGTCTCCCAATCTTTTCCACTCTCTTTTTTCAATAAAAAAGAGGTTTCTTCTTTCACAATACCGCTGACTGTATCAGTCATTCCCTTTGTTATGGGAATTTCCGCCATCTTTTTCCCTGCAGGCAAACCTTTTTCTGCGCTGTAATTGGCAAAACCATAATCCAACAGCTTCATGGTTTCCTGAAACCGCACCTTAAAATCCGGTGCCGCCATGACCACTGCGATCAGATGCAGCCCATCCCGCTCTGCCGTGCCGGAAAGACAATAAAGTGCTT
Organism: uncultured Clostridia bacterium; assembly: GCA_937919015.1. Taxonomy (GTDB): domain Bacteria; phylum Bacillota; class Clostridia; order Lachnospirales; family Anaerotignaceae; genus Anaerotignum_A. The sequence goes on along the minus strand of CALFPN010000081.1, from coordinate 20,247 downwards.
TCCCCGTGGAGCCGGTTTTCAGGCCGGTGGCTCCTTCGTACCATTTGATGAGCTTATTGGTATTGGTCAGGCCAAATTCCGATTCGCCCTTGCGGGTCTTATGTATGATGGTATCCTGCCATGTGGTGGTATAGTCTCTGATCTCAGGGAATCGTGTCATCAGTTCTCGGCTCATCAAAGCAATATCATGGGCACTGGTCTCATGTCCATCCGTATCCAGACCACAGGCATTTTCAAAATGGGTATCCGCCATACCCAATTCCTCCGCTTTTTGATTCATCCGTTCCACAAAGGCTTCCTCGCTGCCTGCCACAAATTCCGCCATGGCAACGGCTGCATCATTGGCGGATGCAATGGCGATGCATTTGGTCATATCAGCTGCCGTCTGGGTCTCTCCCTGCTCCAGAAAGACCTGAGAACCTCCCATAGACGCTGCATGCTCGCTGACCTGTACGCGATCTGACCATGCAAACTGGCCGGCTTCTTCCCCTTCATAAATCAAAAGCAGTGTCATGACCTTTGTCACACTGGCAGGGGGCATGGCTTCATGGCTGTTTTTTTCATATAAAATCGTTCCCGTTGCCGCATCCATCAAAAGGGCACTTTTGCTTTCCAAAGCCAGAGGTGCCGTTTCTTCCCCAAAAGCAGGAAAAATCATGCCCAGCGAAAGCATCAGTGTCAGAAATATCCCGAAGCTCCTCTTACCTTTCACATACATTCCTCCCAGAACATCTTATGGATAGTGTATGTTCTTTCAAAAAAGATATGCCGCAGAAAACGATTTCCACAATTCTTAAATATTTTTTAATTTCGCCGTTTTTAATAAAAATCAAAGGTTTTTGTAATATAATATTGATATACTTGTTTCAAAAGAGGAGAATATTTGCTATAATACAAAAAGATAAAATGAATAAGGAGGTTATTCCTATGAAATACCGTAAAACAGCAAGACCCCTTTCTTTTCTTGTGGCATCTCTTCTGGCTTTTCAGCCTGTGACTGCCATGGCTGTTACATTTGCAGATCTCAATCAGGTTCCCTGGGCAGGTGCGGAAGCATCCATCAACAAAGCTGCATCCCTTGGTCTGGTTGTTGGGGAAACAAAAAACGGAAAATCTTATTTCCGCCCCAGAGATACTGTATCTTTGTCTGAATCCTGCCAGTTTGCCTATAAAGTACTGCTGCAGACCAAAAAAGCTTCTGCAGATTCCTCTGTAACAGAAAAATGGGCAACTGTACTGAATACATACAAAATCCAGTCCTGGGCACATCCTGCCATTTCCTTCTGTCTGGAAGAAGGCATCATTTCTATTTCCGACCTGAGCAATTTTGTGAAAAATGGTGCTAATATGCCCGCTTCCAGAGAACAGGCTGCGGAAATTCTGGGCCGTGCACTGACGGTTGGCGTTCCTTCCTATAAAGCAAGTGCATCCGCTACAAAATTCACAGATAATGCAAGCATCTCCGCAGATGCAAGACCTTATATCGCTCTGCTGAACGAAGTGAAAATCGTAACCGGCGATGATACCAACAGATTTAACCCCAAGAAAACACTGAACCGTACAGAAACGGCTGTAATGGTTTCCAACCTGTACAGCGTACTGAATCAAGGCGGTTCTTCCACACCCACAACACCTACGGTCCCCAATACCCCCACAACATCCACATCTACAAAATCCGGTTCTGTTGCGGCGATGACAAATTTCTATGTAAACTTTGAAAACAGCAATGCATACTATCTGTATACTTCTGCCGGCATCCCCGTTACACTGAACGGTGATTCTTCCAGCGTTGCAGAAGCAGCAGAATTGTTCAAAAACGGTACTGCCATGAAAGCAACCGTAACACTGAACAGTGATTCCCGTGTTGTAAAACTGGCAGTAGACGCAGATGATGTAAAATCCGGTAAAAAAGCAACAGAAGGTGAACTGACCGGCGTATCTTATGATGATGATGACAACGACGGTACAATCACCCTCGAAAAAACAAGCACATACAAAATCGATGATGCAGATGATGTAGAGATCGAAATCGACGGTAAAGACTATGATCTGGAAGAACTGGATGAACTCTTTGATGAATGTAAAGATGACGACAAAATCATCGAAGTTAAGCTGACGCTGAACAGCAAGGATGAAGTAACAAAAATCAAAGGCAGTGTAGAAGATGACGATGATGATAAGGATAAGGATGAAGTTAAGGGTAAAATTAAATCTCTGACAAAAACAAAAATCAAAATCGGCAACAAATCCTATAACATCAAAAATTCTTCCAAAGTAACCGTAAAAATCAACGGTTCCACAAAGTCCTTCACAAAACTGATGGACATTTATGAAGATGATTTTGAAATCGATGCAACCCTGACTCTGGATAAAGATGGCTATGTAACAAAAATCGTTGCGAAATATGATGAAGACGATGTTGATTACGATGAAAAAGGCGAAGTAACAGACCTGTCCGAAGATGAAATCGAAATCGATGATGATGACACATACGAAATTGACAGCTGGACAGAAATCAAAATCGATGGCAAAAGCTATGATCCGGATGAAATGATGGAAGAATACAAAGATCTGGATGATGATGAATATTTTGAAGCCAAACTGGTTCTGGATGAAGATGACGACGAACTCGTTGCAGAACTCTATCTGACAACAAAAACCGACGATGATAAAGATAAAGATAAAGATGAAGAAGAAGTAGAAGGCGAAATCGATGACATCGATGACGATTACATCAAAATCGATGGCGACAAATACGATCTGGACAGCAAGGTAGATATCGACATCGAAAACGGCGACTGCGATATCGATGATCTGGATGACCTGATCGAAGCTTTTGAAAGCGATGCATTTGTATTTGAAGTTACCGCTCTTGTAGAAGATGACGAAGTAACAGAAATCACCGGCGAAGTCGTTGAAGTAACCGGCTATCTGTCCGATTATGATGATGACTGCATCGAAGTTGAAACCGATTGGGAAACAGTAACTTATGACTTCAGCAAGGATTTCGATGAAGATGATTATGATGATTTCGACGATGAAGTAGATGAAGCTATCGACGATGAAGAAGTAGATGACATGGATGAAATCGAAATCACACTGGAACTGGAAGACGGCGAAATTGTTGACCTTTCTCTTGACTATTAATATCCATAGGTGATATAAGCCCCGCATTTGCGGGGCTATTTTTTTCTGCAAAATTTGACAAAATCGGACAATCGCAGTATGATGGAAAAAATAATATGGACAGGAATCCGGTGAGAATCCGGAGCAGCTTTATCCCTGCTGTGTGAGCAACGAAAAAAGCCATATACCACTGAAGAAAACTTCGGGAAGGGGCTTTGAGTAGGTTTTCGGCTCAAGTCAGAATACACGTCCAAGATAGATCAAACATCCGAAGGCATAAATCGGGGGTTTCTTTTTTGTTGCCCCCAAAACGGTATGAACCGTGAAATGGAGGCATTTTTTATGAACAGAAAAACAGGTATTTTTGCTGGCATCCTTCTCATACTCTGCATTGCAGCAGGCATTTTTTATATGCAGCATAAACCGCAGACCACCGCAGGGGAAAAGGAAATTCATATTCTGGTAACCCATGCAGACCAAACAGAAAATACATTTAATTACGAAACCGATGCAGAGTATCTGGCAGATGTCCTGCTGGAAAATAAACTTGTCGAAGGTGATTTCGGTACATACGGTCTGTTCATTCACACCGTTGACGGCGAAACCGCCGACAACAGCAAGCAGCAGTGGTGGTGCATCACCAAGGGCGGCGAACAGGTCAACAGTGGCGCAGATGCCCTGCCCGTTGCCGACGGTGATCAATTTGAACTGACACTGATGGAGGGATATTGATGACCCACAGCAAAACCTACCATCTGGCACTGATGGGTGTGCTGACGGCACTCCTTTTCATGGGTCAAGTTCTTATGTCCTTTCTGCCTAATATCGAAATCATCAGCCTGCTCATTATCCTCTATACCATTTTCTTTGGCAAACGGGTTTTCTGGATGATCTACTGCTTTGTTTTTCTGGAAGGATTCCTATACGGCTTCGGCATGTGGTTTTTCAATTATCTGTATGTCTGGACAGTTCTGGCACTGGTCTGCCTTCCCCTGAGAAATAGCCGTTCCATCCTTTTCTGGAGTATCCTTTCCGGCTTCTTTGGCCTATCCTTCGGTACCCTCTGCACCCTGCCCTATCTGATCACAGGCGGTCCTGCCGCTGCCTTTTCCTACTGGGTTTCCGGGCTTGGCTTTGATATTACCCATTGCATCGGCAATGTGGTTCTGTGTCTGGTGCTGTTCAAACCACTGTATACGCTCCTTGAAAAATCTCTTTCCCGCACATAAAAAGACCCTGCAGTTTTTATAAACCGCAAGGTCTTGTTTTTTTGCTTATTTTTATCCCAGAGCCACATCCAACACCATCATCAGGGAAAATCCAACGGCAAAAAATATCGTACCGATATTGGAATGTTCCCCTTCGGACATTTCGGGAATCAGTTCCTCTACAACCACATAGAGCATGGCTCCCGCCGCAAAAGAAAGCATATAAGGCAGAATGGGCGTTACGAAAGCTGCCAGCAGAATCGTCAGAATCGCCCCCAAAGGCTCCACTGCCCCTGACAGCGCACCATAGGCAAAGGCTCTGCCGCTTTTCATGCCATTGCTTTTCAGAGGCATGGAAATGATCGCCCCCTCCGGCAGGTTCTGCAGAGCGATCCCCAAAGATAAGGCCAGTGCTGCCGCTGCGGAAATGGTCTCATTTCCTGTCAGCCAGCCGGCAACTACCACTCCCACTGCCATGCCTTCCGGCAGATTATGAAGGGCAACGGCAAATACCATCATCGTATTTTTCCCCAAAGTACTGCAGCACATCCCTTCGGGACATTCACTGTTCAGATGCAAATGGGGAATGATATGATCCAGAACCAGCAGAAACAGAAACCCGCCCCATACACCGATAAAGGCAGGCAGAAACGCCAGCTTTCCCATGTGTTCCGATTGGTTCATGGCAGGAATGATAAGGCTCCATACCGATGCCGCCACCATGACCCCGGCCGCAAAGCCCATCAGGGAACGCTGCAGTCTGCGGCTCATTTCTCCCTTCAGAAAAAACACAAGACCGGAACCGATGACCGTTCCCAGAAAAGGCAGGAAAATCGTAGTCAGAATTTCAGTTTTCATTTTACAGCCCCCTTTCTGTACTCCAAAATCACATTACAACGCCGCATTGATCTCATCCGCATAACGTACCGCTTCCATGGCGTCTTTTGCATATTTATCCGCACCGATGCGGTCAGCATAGTCCTGCGTCAGCACTGCACCGCCGACAACCACTTTACACCAGGGGGCTTCTGCATGGATCAGTTTGATGGGTTCTTCCATGGCAGGCACCGTTGTTGTCATCAACGCACTGAGCCCGCACATGGGCGCATGGAGACGTTTCACTTCTTCCAGAATCAATTCAGGCGCAACGTCACGGCCTAAATCTATTACGTCAAAGCCGTAGTTTTCCAGCAGGAGTTTGACAATATTTTTACCGATGTCATGGATATCCCCTTTTACGGTTGCCAGAACGAAGGAACACTTCGCCGCTGTGCCGCCATTTCCTGCGGACATGGCTGCCTTGATTTTTTCAAAGGCACTCTTTGCTGCTTCCGCCGCCATCAAAAGCTGAGGCAGGTAAACGGTTTTTGCTTCATAACCTTTCCCCACGATATCCAAAGCGGGGATGATCTCATTCTGTACGATTTCCAGAGGGGCTGTTTCTTCCAGTAATTTCGCTGTCAGTTCCCCCGCCTGTTCCTTCAGTCCTTTTACCACGGCTTTCTGCAGCTGAGACTTGAATTCCTGCTGATTTGCCGCAGGCTGTATTGCAGCTGTGCCTGTTGCTGTCGCAGGAACGAAATTGGACGCAAAGTTGATATAGTCCCCGCAGTTTTCATCGTATCCGTGAAGGGCACGATATGCGTAATACGTCTTCATCATGTCTGCAGAATGAGGATTCATGATGGCCGCAGACAGCCCATTTTCCAGAGCCATGGCAAAGAAGGTGCTGGTCACGAAATCCCTGTTGGGCAGGCCAAAGGAAATATTGGAAACGCCAAGGGAAGTATGACAGCCCAGACGTGTTTTGATCTCTTTCAGAGAATTTACCGTAGCAAAAGCTGCATTGGGATCTGCGGAAATGGCCATGGCTAATGTATCAAAAATAATGTCTTTCTTTTCGATACCGTAGCTTTCCGCTGTTTTCAGAATTTTTTCCGCAATGGCAACCCGTTCCGCCGCCGTATCGGGGATACCGTTTTCATCCAGCGTCAGGGCAACCACCAGACCACCGTATTTTTTCACCAGAGGGAAGATGGCATTCATATTTTCTTCCTTGCCATTGACGGAGTTAATCATGGCTTTACCGTTATATCTTCTCAGAGCCTGTTCCATGGCCACCACGTCTGTGGTGTCGATCTGCAAAGGCAAATCGATGATGGCCTGCAGTTCAAAGGAAACGGTTTTCAGCATTTCCACTTCGTCGATTTCAGGCAGGCCCACATTCACATCCAGAATGTGTACGCCTTTTTCCTGCTGAGCCAGACCTTCATTCAGGATATAATCGATGTCCTTTTCCACCAATGCCTGTTTAAAGCGTTTTTTGCCTGTGGGGTTGATACGTTCCCCAATCAGAATGGGAGAAGCACCAAATTCCACCGCGTGGGTATAGGAAGACACACAGGTAATGTTTTTCTTTGTCACTTCCACAGGTGTCAGGTCTTTTGTTTTTTCCACTGTGGCGCGGATATAGTCAGGAGTTGTACCGCAGCAGCCGCCGCAGATACGCACGCCTTTTTTCACCAATTCCGCCACATCATCGGAGAATTCTTCCGGCAGAACATCAAATACCGTGTTCCCATCCACATCTCTGGGCAAACCTGCGTTGGGTTTCAGCAAAACAGGAACAGATGCCTTTTCCAGATATTGCTCTACGATAGGAGCCAGGGCTTTGGGGCCAAGAGAACAGTTCACACCGATGGCATCGGCACCCATACCCTCCAGCATGGCAACCATCGCCGCGGGAGACGCCCCTGTCATCAGCTTGCCATCTTCGCTGTAAGCATTAGAAACCAGCACAGGCAAATCGGAATTTTCCTTTGCCGCCAAAAGAGCTGCCTTTGTTTCATAGCTGTCGTTCATGGTTTCAATAAAAATGGCATCTGCACCGTATTTCACGCCCAGCTTCACCGTTTCCGCAAAAACAGCCACGGCTTCTTCAAAATCAAAATCGCCATAGGGCTTCAGCAGTCTGCCTGTAGGGCCAATATCCAGGGCCACGAATTTTTCCTGAGTACCTGCGCTTTCCTTTGCCGCTGTTCTGGCGTTTTCCAGCGCGTGTTTCACGATTTTGTCCAGTTCATCCAATTCAAATTTCAGTGTGTTCGCACCAAAGGTATTGGAAATGATGAGGTTCGTCCCTGCATCGAAATACCTCTTCTGCAGTTTTACGATAACCTCAGGATGTTCAAAATTCCAGCGTTCGGGGTGTTCGCCCGGCTGCAGCCCTTCTGCCTGCAAAAGCGTACCCATACCGCCGTCCAGATACAGGATATTCTGTTTCAAATATTCTAAAAAATTCATATACTTCATCCTCTGTAAGCGCAGTCTGATTTCTCACATGCGCTGCATTTATTTTTTTCTTCTTCTGTCCTCCCGCCAATGCCAATAATGGCTGTGACCGATTTGGAAGGAGACATGAGAAGGCTTTCATTCAAAGATAAACCAATTTTTCTGGGACAATCCAGCACACGGAACACATCCTTCTGCAGTTCCAGCGGCAGATCTCCGTAGCCGGGGCTGAAACGGGGGCGTAACTGCAGGCCATTTTCTTTCAGTTCGTCACAAAAAGTGTCACAAAGACTTTCAATGCGTTCTGCGCCGATGGCCTGAAAAAACAACGCTTTCGCCGGAGAAAGGCTCGTATATCTGCGGATCAGCCTGTCGATCTCCAGACCAATGGTCGCCGCAAACACGATCACTTCTTCACAGCCCTCCAGATTTTTCATCAAGGCTTTGGAATCCGTCTGCAGGAAACCAAAATCAAGGCTGTTTTCTGCTCTTTTCACGTGAAATCTGCCCCAGCAGACCTTATAGGTCAGTTTGTTTTCCACTTCCGCAAGACAGGCATCGAACAGTTCCCGTTCTTCCGCAGATAAATGTTGCAGGGTAGTGCCTGCATAGCGCAGGCATTCCCGTTCATTGACGGAAGGTGCCGCATAATTTTTTGTATAAATCATCATCCCAAAAAATCCTTTACATTTGCCATAATTTTTTCAGCAACTTCAGGATTGTTCATCGTATAAACATGTACAGTTTTCACCCCATTTGCATACAGGTCGATGATCTGCTCTGTTGCATAGGCAATACCGGCCTGTTTCATGGCTGCATCATTATTGCCGAATCTTTCCAGCAATGCCTTGAAATGTCTGGGAATGAAAGAACCGGACATCTGAATGGAGCGTTCCATCTGTTTTGCATTGGTCACAGGCATGATGCCGGGAATCACGGGAACGGCAATGCCTGCCTCTCTCATTTTATACAGATAATCATAAAAAATGCCGTTATCAAAGAACAGCTGTGTTGTCAGGAAATCACAACCTGCATCCACTTTTTCCTTGATATGACGAATATCTTCGATCATATTTGCCGCTTCGGGATGTACTTCAGGATAGCAGCCGCTGCCAATGCAGAAGTCACCTTTTTCCTTCAGTTCACGGATCAGGTCAATGGCATATTGATAAGCCCAGTTTGTTCTGTCCGCACCTTCCATTTCGGGTGTTAGGTCGCCGCGCAATGCCATGATGTTCTGGATACCCGCAGCCTTCAGATCTTCGATCCGCTGTGCAACGATTTCTTTTGTGGAAGAAACCCCCGTCAGGTGCGCCAGAACGGGTACGCCGCAATTCTGTTCAATGTTTTTTGCAATCTCCAGTGTAAACTGGCTTGTGCCGCCGCCGGCACCATATGTAACGCTCATAAAAGCAGGATCCAGTGCAGCGATCTTCGCTGTTTTCGCTTTCACGCTTTCCAGATTTTCAGGTTTTTTGTTGGGAAATACTTCAAAAGACAGATTGCGTGTGTCTTTTGAAAAAAGTTCTGTTAATTTCATGATTTGCCACTCTTTCTTTATATACATTTTTTATTCTTTTTTATTCCGTGCATAATAATTGATTATACCGCGAATACAGCTGCAAAGGCAAGATGTATACACAATTTTTGTATAAAAATCCGCACAATTTTTCCGCAGTCAATTGTATTGATTTTTGTACATTATCATGTTATACTGTATCATTATTTATACAAAAGAAAGGAGGAGTTGCCATGTATGCAGCTTCCTGCCAAATGTATGCGCAAAAACTGAGCGGACTGACCATTTTCCGCGGCCTGTTACAAGACCCTCTGATCCGGCATCTACAGTCTCTTCTGAAGGCCTGCGGTGACAAAAACCCGGATGCGATCATTCCTGCTTATGGAGCCTTTGCTTCCGCCCTTTTTGAACGAGACACCGACCTGCCCCGCGCTTTGCTGGAACTGGTGCTGGAGGATGAAAATCATTTCCTGATCTCCGCTGCAAAAGGGATTTCCTGCCCTGCCCCCGTTTCCCTGACCGTTCAGAAAGAACTGGCATTTTTCACGGAACTGGCTGCCTTTTCTTCCAAAGCTGCCAAAGCTGCCCTTTCCGAAGAAATGGCCGCTTTTCTGCCTGATTGGGAAAACAGCCCTTTGGATTTTTATACATCCTATGCAGAACGAATTGCTCAGGCAGACAAAAAAGGATACGGCATTTTTGCAAAATATCATGTCTTTTCTTTTGGCGCAGATGGTCTGCAGCCTGTCAAACATCCCGATCCCCAGAGCCTTTCTCAGCTGAGTGGATATGAACGGGAATCCGGCATCGTTCTGCGCAATACAGAAGCCCTGTTAACGGGCGGCACTCCCAGCAATCTGCTCCTTTACGGCGACGCAGGCACAGGAAAAAGCTCCACCATCAAGGCCGTAGCCAATGAACTGCAGAACAGCGGTCTACGCCTGATCGAAGTGAAAAAATCCCAGCTGTTCCGTCTGCCCGCCTTACTGGAACTGCTTTCGGAAAATCCCCTGAAATTCATCATTTTCATCGATGATCTGAGCTTCAGCAGCAATGACGAACATTTTGCCGCCCTGAAAGCGACGCTGGAAGGAAGCGTGGCTGTCTGCGCCAAAAATACCGTTATTTACGCAACCAGCAACCGCCGCCATCTGGTGAAAGAATCCATGGGCGAACGCAGCGGCGATGATCTCCACCTGAACGATTCTCTGCAGGAACTGATGAGCCTTTCTGCCCGCTTCGGCATGACTATCACCTTCCAGAAGCCCGATAAGGAAGGCTATCTTTCCATCGTGAAGCATCTGGCGACGGAATATGGTCTGGATATGCCGGAAGAAGAGCTGTTCATCAACGCGGAGGCCTTTGCGATCCGCCAGAACGGCAGAAGTCCCAGAACAGCGAAGCATTTTGTGGAAACACAGCTGGCCAGATTATAAAGAAAAAAATAAAAATCGAAAGGATGCCTTAAAAACAAGGTTCCTTTCGATTTTTTTATTTTTCGGAATTGATTTCTTATTTCATCACTGCGCCTGTATTTGCAGAGGAAACCAGCTTCGCATATCTTGCCAACCAGCCACTGGTAATTTTGGGCGCGGGCGCAACGTAAGCCGCTCTTCTTGCCGCAAATTCTTCGTCACTGACTTTGGCATTGACACGATTGTTTGGGATATCGATTTCGATGATATCCCCTTCCTGCAGCAGACCAAAGGTGCCGCCTGCCGCCGCTTCGGGGCTGACATGACCGATGGATGCGCCGCGGCTGGCACCGCTGAAACGACCGTCTGTGATCAGGGCAACGCATTTATCCAGCTTCATTCCCGCCAAAGCACTGGTAGGATTCAGCATTTCACGCATGCCGGGGCCGCCTTTGGGGCCTTCGTAACGAATGACAACAACATCACCGGGATGGATACCACCGGAATAAATGGTTTCGATGGCTTCTTCTTCGCTGTTGAATACACGGGCAGGGCCTGTGTGGCACAACATTTCCGGATCAACGGCACTTCTTTTTACCACGCAGCCGTCTTCCGCGATATTGCCCCACAGAACGGCAATGCCGCCGGTTTCGCTATAGGGATCATCAATGGGACGGATCAGGTCATAATCCTTGACATAGGCCCCTGCAATATTTTCGCCCAATGTCTTGCCTGTAGCTGTCATCACATCCAGATCTAGCAGACCTTTTTTCGCCAGCTCTGCCTGCACAGCTGGAATACCGCCGGCTCTGTTCAGATCGGAAATATGGGTGGAACCCGCAGGTGCCAAATGGCACAGATTGGGTACTTTGGCGGAAATTTCATTGAAGATTTCCATGCTCAGATCCACCCCCGCTTCGTTGGCAATGGCCAGAAGGTGCAGGACGCTGTTGGAAGAACAGCCCAGTGCCATGTCACAGGCTACTGCATTATAAATGCTTCTGGTATTGATGATATCTCTGGCCTTGATATCTTTTTCCACCAGATTCATGATGGCCATACCCGCCTGTTTTGCCAGCTGCATCCTCCTGTTGGAAACATTGGGGATGGTGCCGTTGCCGGGCAGTGCGATACCAACTGCTTCGCAGAGGCAGTTCATGCTGTTTGCCGTATACATCCCCGCGCAGGAACCACAGCCGGGGCAGGTGTTTGTTTCATATTCAAATAATTTCGCATCATCGATGATATCGGCTTTTCTTGCACCGACTGCTTCAAACATCTTGGACAGGCTGACTTCTTCATTATCCACCAAACCGGGCATCATGGCACCGCCGCTGCAGACAACGGCAGGAATATTCATACGCACTGCCGCCATAACCATACCGGGTACGATCTTATCACAGTTGGGCACCAGCACCAGACCATCCAGTGCATGGGCCATTGTCATGGTTTCTACGCTGTCGGCGATCAGCTCCCGGCTAGCCAGGCTGTATTTCATACCGATATGCCCCATGGCGATCCCGTCGCATACGCCAATAGCAGGGATCATGATGGGGGTACCACCCGCCATGCGAACGCCGGCTTTCACCGCTTCTGTCACCTTATCCAGATTGAAATGACCGGGTACGATTTCACTATGGGCAGACACAACACCGATCAATGGTCTGTCCAGTTCTTCTTTTGTATACCCCATGGCATAAAACAGGCTTCTTGCCGGAGCTTTTTCCACGCCCTGAGTTACCTGCGCGCTTCTCAGTTCCTTCATCGTTTTTCCTCCTTTGTAAGAAAGGCGAGCCTCTAAAACCTAGAAACTCGCCGTATCTGCCAAACCTTATTTTTTCAGCCAGCTCATCATTTCTCTCAGTTCTTTGCCGACTTTGCACAGCTGATGATCTGCTGCTTTTCTGCGGGAAGCCAGGAATTTTGCTTTGCCGCCTGCGTTCATTTCCTGAACGAATGTGCTTGCAAATGTACCGTCCTGAATTTCTGCCAGAACCTCTTTCATAGCTTCTCTGGATTCTTTTGTGATTACGCGTTTGCCCGTTACATAATCACCGTATTCAGCAGTATTGGAGATGGAATATCTCATCTTATCAAAACCGCCTTCATAGATCAGGTCAACGATCAGTTTCATTTCGTGGATACATTCGAAGTATGCCATTTCGGGTTCATAGCCTGCTTCTACCAGTGTTTCAAAGCCTGCTGTCATCAGTTCGCAAACACCGCCGCACAGAACTGCCTGTTCCCCAAACAGGTCTGTTTCTGTTTCTTCTTTGAATGTTGTTTCCAGAATACCTGCTCTGCCTGCACCGATGGCTGCTGCATAAGCCAGTGCAAATTCTTTTGCTTTGCCGGATTTATCCTGTTCTACTGCGATCAGACAGGGAACACCGCTGCCCTGTGTATACAGGCTTCTTACGATATGGCCGGGGCCTTTGGGGGCTACCATGGATACATCCAGATAATCTGCAGGCTGGATCTGGCTGTAATGAATGTTGAAGCCATGGGCAAACATCAGTGTGTCGCCTTCCTTCATGTGTTTTGCAATCTGGTTTTTATAGATGGCGGGAGCCAGTTCATCGGGCACCAGCATCATAACTACGTTACCTGCTTCTGCTGCATCTTCAATATCCATAACCTTCAGGCCTGCTGCTTCTGCTTTTGCAATATGGGCAGAACCGGGACGCAGACCAACCACTACATCCACACCGCTTTCTTTCAGATTCATAGCATGGGCATGGCCCTGGCTGCCGAAACCGATGATGGCTACTGTTTTGCCATCCAGCATACCTAAGTTACAATCCTGGTCGTAATATTTTTTGATCATGTTCATCTACTCCTTTTTTCTTTTGTATCTTTATAGTTTCTTTTTTATCAAATACCTGTTGTGTGTGTTTCCTCCACAGAGTCACGAGCCATACCCGTTACACCTGTTCTGGAAACCTCCACGATGTCATATTCCTTCAGCATGCTCATGAAACCATCCAGTTTATTTGGAGAACCTGTCAGTTCAATGACCATGCTGTCTTTGTTTAATCCAATGACCTTGCCGCGGTAGATCTCTGTGATCTCATGCAGCTCTGTTCTTTCTTTTTGATCGGCCTTTACCTTCACAAGAAGCAGCTCTCTGTATACACTGCTGTCGTTTTCCAGCACATAAACCTCTCTGACCGGCTCCAGTTTTTCCAGCTGGGTGATGATCTGATACAGTACATTTTCATCATCCCCGCTGACCACCAGCGTGATCTTTGTGATCCCTGCAATATTGGTTTCCGAAGCGGTGATGGTGCTGATATTAAAGCTTCTGCGGCCGATCAGGCTAGAAACACGGGCAAGCACATTGGGCTGGTTATCTACCATCAGGCAGATAACGGTACGATTGACTGCCTTTTTTACTGTAATCCCTTTCATGTCCCTGCACCTCCTTATTCCAGGATCATATCTTCCACTGTTCCGCCGTTGGGAATCATGGGAAGCACCTTCAGATCTCTTGCAATGTCACAGGCGATCCATACGGGGCCTTTTTCCTGCAGTGCTTCTGCAAAAGCCTGCTTGAACGCTTCTTCTGTGCTGACGTGATAGCCTTTTCCGCCGAAGCCCTCTGCCACTTTGGCAAAGTCCGTTTTTCTTTCCGGCGTTGTGGATGCATAGCGTTTTCCATAAAAGGCTGTCTGCCACTGATAAACCATGCCAAGCACTTTATTATCAAAAATAATGGTGATGATCGGCATTTCCTGACTGACTGCCGTACAGGCTTCATTCAGATTCATATGGAAAGAAGCATCCCCTGTAAAATGGATAACTCTCTTTTCGGGGAATGCAGCCTGGGCACCGATGGCTGCACCATAACCATAACCCATTGTGCCCAGACCTCCACTTGTCAGAAAATGTCGTGTTTTGCTGTGTTTTACATACTGGGCTGCCCACATCTGGTGCTGCCCTACATCGGTTACATAAACCGTGTCTTTATCTGTCATATCGCAGACATCCCGAATCAATCTGCCGGGATGCAGGCTTTCCCCGCGATATGCCCCCTTTTCCTGCTTTTCCTGCCATTGGGCAATGCGGGCCTTCCATTCGGGATGCTCCTTCTTTTCAATCAGAGGAAGCAGACGTTCCAGAAAATCCTTTACATCGCCAACGATATACTGATCTACCGGTACATTTTTGTTGATCTCGCAGGGGTCGATATCCACCTGAATCTTCACTGCACCGGGAGAAAATTTTTCAATGTTCAAAGCAACTCTGTCGCTGAAGCGTGTCCCCAAAGCCAGCACCATGTCCGCATGGAACAATGCTTCATTGGCTGTGACACTGCCGTGCATGCCGATCATGCCGAGGCTTCTTTCATCATCATAAGGCACCAGCCCTGCTGCCATCATCGTATGGGCCGCAGGAATATCCGCCTTTTCCATCAGCGCATGCAGTTCTTTTTCCGCCTGACGGGAAGCGGCACCGCCGCCGCAATACAGCACGGGACATTTTGCCTGATTGATGACCGCTGCCACCTGTTTCAGTTCTTCGTCCGTGGCCTTGGGCATTTCCTTCAAAGGAAGGGGTTCGCCGGGCACATATTCAATCATTGCTGCTGTCACATCTTTTGTTACATCCACAAGCACAGGGCCTTTACGGCCGCTCTGGGCAATGCGGAATGCCTCTCTCATGGCATCCGCCAGATTTTCAATGCGGTTTACAAAGAAGTTATGTTTGGTGATCGGCATGGTAATGCCTGTGATATATATTTCCTGAAAGGCATCTCTGCCAATCAGTGAATCTGCTACATTGCTGGTAATGGCAACCATGGGTATGCTGTCCATATACGCTGTTGCAATCCCCGTTACCAGATTGGTCGCACCGGGGCCGCTGGTAGCAAAAACGACACCTGTTTTCCCTGTGGCTCTGGCATAGCCGTCTGCCGCATGGGAAGCACCCTGCTCGTGGGCAGTTAAAACGTGCTTGATTCGATCCTGATATTCATACAGCGCATCATATACATTTAACGCTGCACCGCCGGGATATCCGAAAACGGTATCCACGCCGTGTTCCATTAAAATTTCAAGAATCATCTGGGCACCTGTTTTTTTCATGCGTGGTCCCTCCTCTTTTGTAACTTACTTCATGTCTTCTGTAAAAATGATAGTCTTATTATACTCCTACAAAAAAGCCTGTCAATTCAGAAAAAAACCAGTAAAAACCCCACATTGCGTACAAAAATAAATACATAAGTACACATACTGTACACAAAAGAATACATTTTTACCAAAAAGCCCATCCTTTTGCAGGCAGTTTTTTTACTTCTTTTGTGCGTCTGACAAAAACAAGCTTCTTTGCACTGTTTTCATCCCAAACTTGTCTGAGAAGAAAAAAGGAGGACCGTCTCCGACGATCCTCTTTCCTGTTCATGTTATTTTCGATTTACCGCAATACTGGCTGCAAAGCTTGTCCGTGCAGCTGGAACATTTCAGTGCTTCATTGGACTGCTCCCAGAAACGCTCCGGATACACCATGATACAGTATTCCCAAAGAAGGAACACAGCCGCCGCCACCATTACCAGACTGCGGGCATAAAAGCCATCCACAAATAACAGCGGGCTGAACATCATCAGATGATCCCAGTTGAAGATACGACACTCCGTACAGCAGCGTGTCTTCATAAAGATACGGAAGGGGCACCAGATGAGTACACAGATCAGATCACATACATAAAAAGCCGCACAAATGACCAGTAGGGCTATCTCTCCCAGAGCACCAATTTTTTTCAGAAGCCCCAATGCGGCAACCCCCATCGCATAGATAAGAAATACCTGATAGGCAGATTTTGTTCTTTCCATGATATATGCCCGCAGGCCATGGCCGTCAAAGCCCCCTGCTGCAGGAATATATCTCTGCCGAAATAATTTCTGAGAGCCCAGCGGCACATGATTTTTCACATAAACCAACTGCAGCAGCATATCAAACATCCACAAACCCCAAAGAATATGCAAAACAGAAAATCTTCCTGTAAAATCCCGCAAAACAGCGAACTCCTGCGGACGCAGAATCCCCAAACAAATGCAAAATACCAACACCGTGCATCGCCCGATTAATTTTGCAATATAAATCTTTCGCAGAGGAGATGCCTTTTGCTTCACCACCAGATGACAGATAGCCTTTCTATCGTTTTCGATCACTTTCCCTTCCTTCATATCCTTTGTTCCTTTCGAGGCCTTCAAACCGATTCCTTCCTAATTTCATTCTAGCATAAACTTTGAAAAAAGCACTCTTTTTGACAAAAAAACGCCGATTCCATGGAATCGGCTATTTTTTAATTTCTCTTATTTCTGCGGCCATAGCGTATGGTCGCAGCCAGAATATCCTGCTGTACCTCTTTTGTCAGCCGTCCCTTCTTCACCCGCCAACGCCAATTGATGCCCATGGTAGAGGGTGTATTGATGCGGCTGCGGTTATCCAGCCCCAGATAATCCTGCAAAGGAATGATGCACATATTTGCCGCACTGCGCATCACCAGTGCGATCATCGCCCGACCAAGTTCCTCCTGGGGAGTATGGAAATCCCAGAGATATTCCCGCACCCGTGTTCTCTCCTCCTCTGTGATGGACTGAAACCACCCGTTCAGCGTTTCATTATCGTGGGTTCCCGTATAGACCACGCTGTTTTCCGGATAGTTATGGGGCAGATAATCATTGGCAGAGCCGGTATCCCGGGAATCAAAGGCAAACTCCAGCACCTTCATCCCCGGAAAACCGCTTTCCCTTACCATCCGGCGGACGGAATCCGTCACATAGCCCAAGTCTTCCGCGATCACCGGATGCCACCCCAGATTTTGTTCCACGCAGCGAAACAGATCGATGCCGGGGCCATTTTCCCAATGTCCGTTTGCAGCAGTGCAGGCCCCATAGGGAATGGAATAATATGCGTCAAAGCCGCGGAAATGGTCGATCCGCGTCACATCATACAGACGGAACACATACCACAGACGGCTCAGCCACCATGCATAGCCGGTTTCTCTGTGATATTCCCAGCGATACAGGGGATTGCCCCAGAGCTGCCCCGCAGGAGAAAAACCATCGGGCGGACAGCCTGCCACGGCCAGGGGAACATTGTTCTGATCCAGCTGAAACAGATCGGGATGGGCCCAGGTATCCGCAGAATCCATGGCAACATAAATGGGAATATCCCCGATGATGCCGATGCCCCTTTCATTGGCGTATTGCTTCAGACGCCAATATTGCTGAAAAAACTTGAACTGCAGGTACATCTGAAATTCAATATCAAAATACAGTCTCCGCCGATAACAGTCCATAGAATAGCCATACCGCAGACGAATATCCACAGGCCATTCATACCAACACTGTCCATGAAAGAAATTTTTCAATGCCATAAACAGCGCGTAATCCGAAAGCCACCACTCATTTTCGGAAATGAATTTCTGATATTCCGTGTTTTTACTGATGTCGCTCCGCTCATAGGCCCTGCGCAGCAAAACATAACGGCTTTTGTACTGGGCTGCATAATCGATATCCGTTTCATCCCTGCCAAAATCCATGGCATCACATTCTTCCCTTGTCAGTACCCCTTCTTCCACCAGAGCCTCCAGATCGATCAAATACGGATTGCCTGCAAAAGTGGAAAAGGACTGATAGGGGGAATCTCCATAGCCGGTGGGGTGGATGGGCAGAATCTGCCAATAGGTCTGGCCCGCCCCCTGCAGCCAATCTACAAATCGGTATGCTTCCTTGGAAAAACAGCCAATGCCGTATTTCCCCGGCAGGCTGGTAATGGGCATCAAAATGCCTGCAGTTCTATTCATCCTCATTTCTCCTTTACATGGATCAATACACCGAAATGGTCGGATACCACAGGTCGGTTCCTTCCGTTGAAGACCACACAGGAGGTATCGATCTCTTCCCTTTGATTGCAGAAAATATAATCCAGACGCATTCCCGCTGCTGCTTGCTCTTTCTCTTTTTCTCTCCATCCATCAATGAGGCCCGAAACCGTGATCCCACTGTCTTTTTTTCGGGCCATCTGATAGGTATCCATCCAGCCGCTGGCTAAAATACATGCATAGCTCTGGCCGGAAACCGTATCCGGTGCATTAAAATCTCCCATCAGCCAGATTTTTTCTTTTGTAACCTTTTCTGCCAGATGTTCCTGCAGCCTCTCCCATTGGTCGGAAAAAGGCTCCTCTTCATCTTCCCACCAGCCCATGTGGACGGTGTAAAACCAGTCTGCTTCCCCTTCTGTCTGCACCCCCAGCACGGCCCTTGTACGCCAGTTATGATGATCTCTGGTCTTACTGATAAAGCACGCATCCACGTTGGAAATGTTTCTGCCAAGGCTCAGAACGGCTACACCTTCCTCATATTTTCCATACCCCAGCTTGATGGGAAGCCAAGCCCAGCTGCAGTCGATGCCTGCCTGACGCAAGGCATATGCCACCTGTGCCGCATGGTTATCCTGCCGTATGGGTCTTCCGCAGGAAAGGGGGAACTGGCCGCCCCGCAGGTCTTCTCCCGCCAGAGGCCCATCCAAAGACTGATTGACCTCCTGCAAGGCGATGAGATCCGGTTTTTCCTGCAGGATACCTGCAACGAATTCCTCCAGTTTTTTCTGATACTGTTCTTCCTGCAGGGAATGGGTATTCAGTGTCAATAGTTTCATAAACACGCCCCCATTTACAGGATATCGTTGATATCAGACTTCAGAATATCCGCCTTCGGCCCGTAAACCGCCTGAATCCCGTTGTCTTTTTTAATCAGGCCCAAGGCTCCTTCCGCTTTCCAGTCCGCCGCCTCCGCAACCTTATCGGGGTCTTTGACCGTCACACGCAGCCGCGTCATGCAGGCATCCACCAGCGTGATATTTTCACGGCCGCCCAACAGGCGGATGATCCGCTCTGCCTGAGTGTTTCCGCCGCCTTTGTTCCCTGCGGTCAATTCCTCCCCTTCGTTTTCATCCGTATAGTTGCCCAGACGACCGGGGGTAGCGTAGCTGAATTTGCCGATCATAAAATATGCAACGAAATAGCCGATCACAAAAAATGCCACGCAGGAAAGCAGGAAATTGATAATATCCCCGCTCAGGCCGGCTTTCAGGGACATGGGGACACGGGTCAAAAATTCCAGATTCCCAAAGGAATGCAGCCGCAGGGGAATGATCCCCGCCAGAGCGAAGGCCAGGCCCTGCAACAGGGCATATACGAGATACAAGGGCAGCGCGCAGAACATGAACATGAATTCCAGCGGTTCCGTTACCCCTGTTAAAAATACCGCCAACGCCGCAGAAAAGAACATGGAACGGTAGTCTCTGCGTTTATCTCCATCTACACGGCGATACATAGCCAGAGCAAAGCCCAGCAGAAGCCCTGAGGAACCGATCATCTGCCCCACCTTGAAACGGGCAGGTGTCACCGTTGCCAGCAGGTTTTCATAGGCCGCCGTATCTCCCGCCCCTTTGAAATTGATCAGGTCTGTGATCCATGCCAGCCACAGGGGGTCCTGACCAAAGACTTCCGCACCGGCATTGATCCCTGTTCGGATCAGGTATGTGCCGCCAAAGGAAGTATAGTTCATGGGAATGGTCAGCATATGATGCAGGCCAAAGGGCAGCAGCAGACGCTCCAGCGTGCCATAGATGAAGGGGGCGAGCACCGGCGCGGTATCCGCAGAATTGGCGATCCACACGC
>CALFPN010000080.1 GCA_937919015.1 uncultured Clostridia bacterium | reverse complement strand
TTCTTTCCATAGCAGGAATCAATTTTGTTTTTGTTTCCAGCACAGCCGCAATATGCATGGCTGTGGGAAAGGTATCATTGCTGCTCTGACTCATATTCACATGGTCGTTGGGATGCAGCAGTTTCTCCCCTGCAATTTCATTGCCACGATTGGCAACTACCTCATTCATATTCATATTGGACTGGGTGCCGCTGCCGGTCTGCCATACGGCCAAGGGGAACTGATCATCCAACTTGCCTGACAGAACTTCATCACAGACCTTACCAATAATCTCACATCTCCTTGCATCCAGCTTACCCAGTCTGTGGTTTGCCTGTGCCACAGCCTTTTTCAGAATCGCAAAGGCATAGGTGATCTCCTTCGGCATTTTTTCTGTCCCAATTTTGAAATTCTCATAGCTTCTCTGGGTCTGCGCCCCCCAATAAGCATTGGCAGGCACTTTCATTTCACCCATGGAATCTTTTTCAATGCGATATTCCATAATGATTCTCCTTTGCATATCTATGCATAAAATGTGTTTTTTCTCTGAAAATGATGATACCACGCTTCCCTCATTCCTGCAAGCAGACTTGCCATTTCCCTTGAAAAATGCTACACTTTTTTCATATCCACTGAGAAAGAAAAGGAGGAATGTTTAATGTATACAACTAGCATTGCGATTCAGGTACTGCCTGATGTTTCCGATATCAAAAAAGTTTGTGCCATTGTAGATGAGGTTATCGCCTATATCAAATCCACAGGCTGTCATTATGAAGTTGGCCCTTTTGAAACCGTAGTAGAAGGCGAATTTGAAAAACTGATGGAGATTATCAAACGCTGTCAGGAAATCCCCATCGAGCAAGGGGCTCCTTCCACAAAGGCCTATGTGAAAATTTTCCATAACCCAGCAGGGGTTTTGACCATCAACGAAAAAATTGATAAATACAGATAAGAAAAGGGTTTTACATATGAAATATATTATTTTTGATCTGGATGGAACCCTCATCGATTCCATGCCCGTCTGGCGCGGCACAGGAAGCGGTTTTCTGCAAAGCCATAACTTCCCTGTTCCCGCAAATCTGATGGAAGTGGTAAAAACCCAGACCATCTGGCAAACAGCAGAATGGTTCCGCAGTGAATTGGGCGTTCCCATGGAAGCCAAGGATATTGTCGATGAAATCGTTGCATCTGTCGTGGAAGCATACCGTCATACCATCCCCTTAAAGGATGGTGCAAAAGAATATCTGGAAAAAATGAAGGCTGAAGGTGTAACAATGTGTATTCTGACAGCTTCTGAAGCAGATTATATCCTGCCCGCTCTGGACAGGCTTGATATCCGTAAATTCTTCACCCAAATACTGACCTGCACAGAACTGGGTGTATTCAAAGATGATGGCGCGGCATATCTGGAGGCAATGAAACAGATGGGCGGCACATTGGAGGATACCGTTGTGTTTGAGGATGCCTACTATGCAGTAAAAGGTGCAAAAGCCGCAGGCTTTCCGGTTTATGCCGTTCTGGATGAAGCGGTGAGAAAAGATGATATTGATAAAATCAAAGCAACCGCAGACGTTTCCTTCCATAATTACGAAGAATTACTGAAATAAGAAAAAAACCGACCTTCCAGCGGCATCTCCGCTTATAAGGTCGGTTTTTTTATAATATTTATGTGCCTCATTTTGGTGCAGGATTAGTCAAGAAAAATAGAGAGGATTTCTCCCTCCAATCACCAATTCTTTTATTCTTCCGCTTCCCCTCTGTAATATCTTGCCGCCCGTTCGGGGCTGACCATGCAGATAAAACAGTCTGTAGCATATTCAAAGCCCGCAAAACCGCCGATTCTGGGCAAAATTTCAATATGCCAATGGAAATCTCTGTTTCTGGGGCCATCCATCACACAAATGTTATAGCCCACATCCTTTTTGAGTCTTGTTACCTTCTGCAGCATTTCCCAGAGCAGACAGGCAAGATCTTTTCTTTCAGCATCATTCATATCGCCAAAGTCTCTCTGGTGGGCTTTGGGTGCCAGCCAAAGTTCATAAGGAAATCTGCCCGCATAGGGCGTGATCGCAAGAAAATGCTCTGTTTCTGCCGCAATGCGTTTTTTCTGTTCTTTTTCATATGTAAGCATCTTGCAGAAAAGGCAGTCATCCTCCTGCATGTTTTCCGCCATAACAGCCGCCCTTCTGGGCACAATGGGCAAACCCATAACCTGCCAATGGGAATGGCGGATGCTCATACCTGCAGAAGGGCCGCAGTTTTTGAAGATCTGTACATATTGGGTATGCTTTCTGGCCCGGAAGAAATTCAGTCTGTCCTGCAGCACCTGCAACACCTTTTCAATGCGCTCTTTGGAAAATGCATCGATCGTTTCATTATGGTTGGGTGTATCCACCAGAACTTCATGTCTGCCTCTGCCGGCTGCTGCTTCGTAAAAAGTCTCTTCTGCACATTCCATGCAATCTTCCTTCACCGCAGGGAACATATTGGGGAATACGCGCATCTGCCATGCGCCGTCGGGGCCATCCTGATAAACAGCATCCGTCGTCCATGTTTCATGGCCGCCACAGAAAGGACAGTTTTCATTATTTGTATTTTTCGCCTGGGTTTGATGGACGAATTCATAGGGGCGATTTTTTCTGTTTTCCGCATAAAGTGTCATTTCTCCCGTAAAAGGGTTTGTTCTGATCTCGGACATTGGTTACTCCCCTTTCTGATATGTCCATTTTTCAATGCCGTGGAACACATTAAATTCCGTAGGCTCAATGGTTCCACTCACATGCTTGGATGTAAAAACTGCTTCATTGCGGTATGCAATGCTGATATAGGGCAACTCCTCTGCCAGTTTTTTCTGCAGGCTGCTGTATGCCAGCAATGTAGGCCCTTCCCCAATGGCTGTTCTTGCAGCTTCCAGCAGCTGATCCACTTCTTCATTGGTATAGCCAATATAATTCAGGCTGCCTGCCGTTCCGAAAAACGGTGTTAAGTCTGTTACTTCAGAACAATTCCATCCGCCAATAATCATGTCATACTGACCTTCCATAAATTTCTGCTGATATATCTCAAAATTCTGTTGATCTATGGTGATATCGAAACCAATGGCCGTCAGTTCCTCCTTCAGTTTGGCAGCAATCTGCCGTCTGGCTGTATTTTCTGTATTGACCAGAATCGTGGCTTTCAGCTGTTTTGTCTGTCCATCTGCAGATTTCTTTTCCAGTTTGCCGTTTCCATCCAGATCTCCCCAACCGCTGTTTTTCAGGAAGGTGGATGCCATAGAAGGGTTATAATCATACAGGGCAACATTTTCTTCATACAGCCAGTTTTTGGGATTGATCGGGGTATTGGTCATCACTCCATAGTTCAAGTATACGCTTTCCATCAGATTTTCCTTTGGCACAGCATAAGCAATGGCCTGCCGCAAGGATTTATCCTGAAACAGCTCTTTATTGAAATTAAACCCGATAAAATCATATTGGTTTGAAGTATACTGATACATCCCGGAAATGCCCTCATCCACATATCTGCCGGCTTCTGTTGCCGCTGCCACCAGCACATCTGTCATCCCCTGTTCAAAGGAATTGATATCTGTATCCACCCCCGCTGTGATCTTTACACGGATACTGGAAATAGATGGCTTTTCTCCGCCGTATCCTTCGCTTGCCTGCAGGATCAGTTCAGATGCCTGTTTCTGAGAATGTATTTTATACATACCATTCCCCACAGGAGTCTGATTCACTGCTGCCTTCGGGTCGTTTTCTCCCCCATGATAAGCTGCAGAGATCACAGGAAAACGCAATGCACTCAGATTCCCGCTGAAGTTCTCACGGAAGGTAAAAACCACCGTGTATTCTCCCGCTTTTGTGCAGTCAGCCACATAGTCCAACACTTTTTTATAAACGGAGTCTTCCGGTGCATTCTGAATGGTGCGGAAGGAATAGACCACATCCTCCGCAGTCACTCTGCCGCCATTCTGCCACAGAAGATTATGCTGCAGCTGCATGGTAATTGTCTTCCCATCTGCACCCACTTCCCAGCTTTCTGCCACACCGGGGCAGGCCTTTCCCGTTTCGTCAAATTCCAGTAAAGGCAGATAGATAAGTTTCAAAATACGGTCTACCGTTTCTTCTCTGTTCAGTAGAGGATTCAGCGTTTCAGGAATACGCATGGAAAGGGTCAGCATATTTTCGTGTATTGTATCTACGGTTTCCCCGCCAACGGCTGTAAAATCATCCTCTTTTGTTTTTTCCTGACCACAGCCGGAAAGCCCAATACACAGAGCCAGCAGCATAAGCCATTTTCTTTTCTTCATATCATTCAAATCCTCTCAAAAGCTATTGGCGATATACATAGCGGTAGGCCAGCTGCGCCAACTGCACTTTTTTGACATAGCTTTTCGTTTCTCCATAGGGTATTTCTTCCAACGTAATGCCATCGGCACTCATTTCTTCATTGGCCAACCACTTCGCTACATTTCCATGTCCGGCATTGTAGCCCGCCAGAGCCGTTTCTGTCACGCCATCGAATTTATCCAAAAGCCAATTAAGATACCAGCAGCCGATACGGATATTGGTATCCGGGTCAGTCAGTTCAACGGTATCTGCAGGCAATCCCATTTGTTCCGCCGCCCATCTGCCGGTCTCTTCCGTCACCTGCATCAACCCCTTTGCCCCGGCAGAAGAAACTGCTTCCGGTTCAAAATGGCTCTCCGCAAAAATCACTCCATTGACCAAGCTTTGATCCAGCGCATAAACGGCGGCATATTTCTCTACAAGATCCTGATATTCCAAAGGCAGAACACGAGGCAAAACCACAAAATAGCCAAAGGCCACCAACAGCGCAAAGGTCACTGCTGTTGTGAACAATCTCTTTATGAATCGAATCATTTTCGCTTGCTTCCTTTACAACAATTTTAAAATTTCAGAAATC
Organism: uncultured Clostridia bacterium; assembly: GCA_937919015.1. Taxonomy (GTDB): domain Bacteria; phylum Bacillota; class Clostridia; order Lachnospirales; family Anaerotignaceae; genus Anaerotignum_A. The sequence goes on along the minus strand of CALFPN010000080.1, from coordinate 5,000 downwards.
TGCTCTTTCAGATGACCAAGGTCTTTGCTGTTGTCAATGACAGCACTTGCCGCAGATTTGTATTCTTCCCAGCTTTTCTGATTAGAAATGCGGGCTTTTGCCAGTTCATAAGTGATCCCGTCTCTATCCATCACGCGCTGAGCCCGCACCTCAGGATCGGCATAAACCACCCAGACCAAGTCACAGACCGCTTCCAGCTTTGCTTCCAGAAGCAGGGGCGCATCCACGATGATGGAAGCAGCCGTACCTTCTGCTTTTGCCGCAGCAATCTGTTTTTTTACTTCCGCAGTGATATATTTATGGGTACACTGATTCAGAAATACCAGTTTTTCTTTATCATTGAATACGATCTCGCCCAATTTTTTACGGATGATATTTCCTTCTGCATCCAGAATGCCTGTACCGTAATATTCCACGATCTCCTGATAGGCAGGTTCGCCTTTCAGAATGATCTCATGGGCAATTTTGTCTGCATCCACGATGACAGCCCCTGCTTCCGCAAGGCTTTTGCTGACAACGCTTTTTCCGCTGCCTGTACCCCCTGTCAAACCAATTACTTTCATATCTTTCAACCTCTTTTATTTCGCTTCAAACCAGGATGCACCTTCATGCACATCCACATCCAGTGGAACAGCCAATTTTGCCGCCTGCTCCATGTTTTCCTTCAAAATTTTTGCCACTGCTTCTTTTTCATCCTTATGGGTCTCGATCAGCAGTTCATCGTGTACCTGCAGGATAAGACGAGACTTAAATCCGCCCTCCTTCAAGGCTTTATGCACCTTGATCATGGCCAGTTTGATAATATCTGCGGCACTGCCCTGAATGGGCATATTCATGGCCGCTCTTTCCCCGGCTGCCCTCTGGATGAAATTACTGCTCTGCAGTTCCGGCATGGCACGTCTGCGGTTCCAAAGGGTAGAAACATAGCCTTTTTCTGCCCCATTTTTGATGGTATCCTCCATAAAGCCCTTGATCTTGGGGTATCTGGCAAAGTAAGCGTTGATATATTCCTCCGCTTCTTTTCTGGTGATACCAAGATCCTGGCTCAATGTGAAGGAGCCTTTTCCGTAGATAATACCAAAGTTGACTGCCTTTGCATTGCTTCTTTGGAGAGATGTAACCTCTTCAAAAGGCACATGGAACACCTGAGAAGCAGTCATTCTGTGAATATCCTGTCCACTCTTGAATGCTTCGATAAGGCTTTCATCCTCTGCAATATGGGCCAATACGCGCAGTTCAATCTGAGAATAGTCTGCATCTAAGAAGCAGTATTCGTCACTTTCGGGAATGAATACCTTCCGCAGTTCACGCCCCAGTTCCAGACGCACGGGAATATTCTGCAGATTCGGTTCTGTGGAGGAAATGCGGCCTGTGGCCGTAATGGTCTGGTTGAAGGTGGAATAGATTTTTTCCGTGTCCATATCCATCACCGCCAGAAGTCCGTCTGCATAGGTGCTTTTCAGTTTTGCCAATGTTCTGTAATTCAGAATTTTATCTACGATGGGATGCTCAAAACGCAGTTTTTCCAGAACGTCTGCCGCCGTGGAATAGCCGGTCTTTGTTTTTTTGCCGCCCTTCATTCCCAGCTTTTCAAACAAAATCACACCCAGCTGCTTGGGGGAATTGATATTGAATTCTTCCCCTGCCAATGCATAGATCTCCTCTGTCATACCACTAAGACTTTCGTCCAGCAGTTTCTGATATGCCAGCAAAGCTCCCTTATCCACCTTGATTCCATATTTTTCCATGTCCGCCAGAACATAGACCAGAGGCATCTCCATATCATAGAACAGGCTTTCCTGCTCGTTTTCCCTCAGCTTCTCTTCCATGACTTTTTTGGCACGGAAAAAGATTTCCGCCTGTCTGGCTGCAAAAGCAGCTCTCTCCTCATCAGGCAGGGAAACAAAGGCTTTCTTCGTTCTGCCCTTGCCCAGAACTTCCTCCGCAGAAGGATAGGTTTCGTTCAGAAATGTATTGGCAATATCATCATATTCATAGGAACTGCCTGTAGCATTGAGGATATATGCCGCAATAGCAGTATCAAATTTCGCTTCAAATCCATCATAGCCATAGCCGCGGAGCAGCTTGATATCCTGTTTTACATCATGACCGATTTTTTCATAAGCAGTGTCCGCAAATAAATCTTTAAAAATCCGCAGGATGTCATCCATCAGAAGCTGCATGGAAGCTTCCACCCAGACGCCGCCCATTTTTTCCTGATACAGCGCAAGGCCCTGACATTCTCCATTATCATATACAAAGGCATAGCCCGCTTCGCCCTTTTCCAGAGAAGCCATGACTTTTTCTGTGCCTTCTCTGTCTGTAATCAACTGATATGCTTTTTCTTCTTTCTTTTCTGCGGAAACTGCCTGTTCAAAACGACTGAACATGCTCTTAAATTCCAGACGCTTCACCATTTCGTAAGCTTCCCCATTGAACAGATCGCCCATCCGCATGGATTCCCCGTCCCATTCCAGAGGCATATCTCTGATGATGGTAGCAAGGAATTTACTGAGTCTTGCCTGTTCCTGAAATTCCGCCAGATTTTCAGATGCCTTTTTCGGCTTGATCTCCGCCGCATGGGCAATGGCCGTTTCGATATCGTGATACTGCTGAATGATCTTTACCGCAGTTTTTTCACCGATCCCGGGGACACCGGGGATATTATCGGATGCATCTCCCATCAGTGCTTTCACATCAATAAATTCTGTAGGAGTAACACCATATTTTTCCATTACGTCAGATGCATAATAATCTTCTGTTTCCGTGCGTCCACCTTTTGTTTTCGGAATACGAACCTTCAGATTCTCTCCTGCGATCTGCAGCAGGTCTCTGTCACCGGATACCACCACAGGCACAACGCCGTTTTGTTCCGCCAGCGCAGACAATGTCCCCAGAATATCATCGGCTTCATAGCCTTCTTTTTCGAAAATAGAAATATGCATGGTCTGCAGCATTTCCTTCAAAAGCGGCATCTGCTCTCTCAGTTCTTCCGGCATGCCTTTTCGATTGCCTTTATATCCATCAAAGGTTTTATGTCGGAAGGTAGGGGCTTTCAGGTCAAAAGCCACCGCCAGATGATCCGGCTTTTCTTCATCCAATAATTTAAACAAAATATTCAGAAAACCATATACCCCGTTGGTATATCTGCCTTCTTTGTTGGTCAGCAAAGGTACCCCATAAAAAGCGCGGTTCACAATGCTGTTCCCATCGATCAACATAATTTTTTCAGCCATAAAACAGCCTCCTGATTTATCAAAAATATATCTTAACACAAAAATGCGCCTAAAACTCCACATTAAATTTTATTATACACCAAATCACTGAAAAAACCTATCACCCTGCCGAAAAAAATGTCAGGACAACATACTTTTTTCATCATTGGCGCATATAGTGGAAACAAAATGCAATTTGGGAGGTCTTTATGAAAAAGAAAATCTGTTTGGCAGCTGCGGGGGTGTTATCTTTATCCTTCGGCGTCGGCTGCAGCACACAGCAAGAGGAAACAGCATTGACACCGGTACGGCTGAATGAAGTAGTCCATTCTGTTTTTTATGCACCGCAATATGTTGCACAGGAACTTGGTTTTTTTGAGGAAGAAGGCTTAGAGGTAACGGTCGCAATCGGGAATGGTGCTGATAAATCCATGACAGCCCTTCTCTCGGATTCGGCTGATATCGCCTTATTGGGTACAGAAGCAGGGATCTATGTTTACAACGAAGGCAAAGAAGATTACCCGAAAGCCTTTGCCCAGCTAACCCAAAGAGCCGGTAATTTTCTGGTTTCCCGCGTAGAGGAGCCGAATTTTGCATGGAATGATTTAAAAGGAAAATCTGTGATTGGCGGACGTCTTGGCGGTATGCCAGAATTGGTTTTGGAGTATGTAATCAAGGAAAATGGCATGGTCATTGGCGAAGATATGGAAATCATCAATAATATTGATTTTTCCTCTACTGCAGGAGCCTTTACCGGTAATGTTGGTGATTATACGGTAGAATTTGAACCTGTAGCCACGACTTTGGAACAAAATGGCTCCGGTTTTATCGTGGCATCTTTAGGGGAAGCTTTACACATGTTTGCATTCCCAAAAATAAAAATACCCTTCTAACTTTAGATAGTTAGAGAGGGTATTTTTATTAAAAACCATCTATTATTATAACCTTTCAACAATAGAATCGATAGCTTTTAAACATTCATCAATCTTATCCTTATTGACTTTAACTTGACTTGCATAAACATTATAATATCCCTGACGCATAGAAGAAAGCAGTCTTCCCATATGCGCACAGACAACACCCGCTGTGTTAAAATCTCTTAAAGGCATTGAATAATAATGAATAAAATCCTCTTTAGAACTGATTGACTCATTCGCTTCAACGAAATATTCTGGACAAGACTGATATATATTATAAAGCGAATTTGCTGTTGCGTCTGAAAGTGCTGCAAATGCTGTTGCTGCACCATCAAATTGCGTTAAACGGTTACCAATCAACATATAAATCTTCGGAACTTCTATGCCCTGTGCCTTAGCCATCTCAGCATAAGTCCACGAACCATATATTGGATGCGGAGGAATAGTTCCATGAAGAAGAGCAACCATAGCAGAAGCAGCAGTTTTTGATGAATCATCAGCATTAATTGGAGTCAACAATCGTTCTACACCAGAAACAGCCATTTGAGTATAAATACTAAAACTAGGATTGGTATCAACAAACACCATCCATTCTTTTTCAGAATTCCCAGTAAGATTATAAATATAACTTTTGATAATCTCCATAATCCATTTCCACGGTTGAGCAGTCGGAGTTAATGCCTTTGCAGAAGCCGCTTCGCTAATTGCTGGAGCCATTGGTTCAAGATTACCATCACCACAAAGTAGGTATAAATTATCCGGTGCAGAAGCATTATATTCTTTAACATGAGTTAAAAACTCATTCGGATCCGGAAGGGCTGCCCCACGACCATTTGTAATTACTGTACTTAGATAACCCACTACAGAA
>CALFPN010000079.1 GCA_937919015.1 uncultured Clostridia bacterium | reverse complement strand
CTGTTGGCTGTATCCTGAATGGTATGGATAACAACGAACGCCGTGAAGCGTATAACTGTGATATCACTTATGGTACAAACAACGAATTCGGTTTCGACTACCTGCGTGATAACATGGTAACCCGTAAGGAAAATATGGTTCAGAGAGACCTGCACTATGCCATCATCGACGAAGTGGACTCCGTTCTGATCGATGAAGCCAGAACACCACTGATCATTTCCGGCAGCGGCTCCAAGTCCACAGAACTGTACCGTGTTGCCGATCTGTTTGTTAAAAAACTGAAAAAAGGCCGTATCCTGAATGAAGCAGAAGCCATGAATGCTCTGATGAAAGAAGAAATTCAGGAAGAAGGCGACTTTGTTCTGGATGAAAAGGCAAAATCCGTTGTGCTGACCCAGGAGGGGGTGGCAAAGGCAGAAAAATTCTTCGCTGTAGATAACCTGTCTGATCCCGAAAATCTGGAACTGCAGCACCATATCAATAATGCTCTGAAAGCAAACTATAACATGCATCTGGATAAGGATTATGTGGTGCATGAAGGCGAAATCGTCATCGTTGATGAATTCACAGGCCGTATGATGCCCGGCAGAAGATATTCCGACGGTCTGCATCAGGCCATCGAAGCGAAAGAAAACGTTCAGGTAAGAAGAGAAAGCCAGACACTGGCTACCATCACATTCCAGAACTACTTCAATAAATATGCAAAGAAAAGCGGTATGACCGGTACTGCAAAAACAGAAGAAGAAGAATTCCGTAACATTTACGGCATGGACGTTATCGAGATCCCCACAAATCTGCCTGTACAGAGAAAGGATCTGGAAGATGTGGTTTACCGCACAGAAGCAGGCAAATTCCGTGCAGTTGTGCGCGATATCGTGGCAGCCCATGAAAAAGGGCAGCCCGTGCTGGTTGGTACGGTAACCATTGAAAAATCCGAAATCCTGAGCAAAATGCTGAAAATGGAAGGCGTGAAACATCAGGTTCTGAATGCGAAATATCATGCACAGGAAGCGGAAATCGTTGCACTGGCAGGTCAGAAGGGTGCTGTCACCATCGCCACAAACATGGCCGGCCGTGGTACGGATATTAAGCTGGGCGAAGGTGTTCCAGAATTGGGGGGGCTGAAGATCATCGGTACAGAACGTCATGAATCCAGACGTATCGATAACCAGCTGCGCGGTCGTTCCGGCCGTCAGGGCGACCCCGGGGAATCCCGTTTCTATATCTCTTTGGAAGATGACCTGATGCGTCTGTTCGGTTCCGAAAAGACCATGAAGGTGGTAGACGCCATGGGCATGACAGAAGATGAGCCCATCGAGGCAGGTATGCTGACAAAGGCCATCGAAGGTGCCCAGAAGAAGGTGGAAGGCAATAACTTTGCCATCCGTAAACAGCTCTTGGAATATGATCAGGTCATGAACGAACAGAGAGAGATCATCTATAGAGAAAGAAAACGTGTCCTGTATGGAGAAAACCTCCGTGATTCTATCCTTTCCATGATCCATGCCATTGTGGACAGAGCCGTGGATGCCCACATGGGGGAAGATCAGCTGCCTGAAGAATGGGATATGAACGCATTCAGTGAAACTTTGTCTGCAGTGATTCCCGTTGGCAAAGTCAACATCAAGGATGACGCCATGCAGCAGATGACAAAGGAAAAACTGGCAGAAAGCCTGAAAAAGCTGGCAGTACAGATGTATGAAATGAAAGAAAAGGAAATCTCTCAGGGTCAGCCCGAAGGCGAAGAACGTATGCGTGAACTGGAAAGAGTGGTTATGCTGCGTGTCATCGACCAGAAATGGATGGATCATATCGACGATATGGACCGTATGAGACAGGGGATCGGCCTCCATGCTTATGCCCAGAGAGATCCTCTGACAGAATATAAATTCGCTTCTTACGATATGTTTGATGAAATGAGCGAACACATTCAGGAAGATACCCTGAAGATCCTGTACCGTGTGCGCATCCAGACAGAAGTGAAACGGGAAGAACCCAAGCAGATGTTTACCAACAAGGACGAATCTCTGGTGAAAAAGCCCAAGACCCGTTCCGAAGAAAAAGTGGGCAGAAATGATCCCTGCCCCTGCGGCAGCGGCAAGAAATACAAACAGTGCTGCGGCAGAAATGCGTAAGCATTTCAAAAACGAAGTTTCATTGTACGGTTGACAATATAAAAATTTTCTTATGTAAAGGAGATGATTTTGCATGTTCGAATTAGAACAGATCCGTCTGGGCCTGTCTGGTTACGACGAAAGATTGGAGGAAATGGGTGTTTCCCTTGATGTTGCTGGTGCCAAGGAGAAGATCGCTGAATTGGAAGAGCTTTCTGCAGACCCTGATTTCTGGAATGACCTGGAAAAGAGCCAGAAAACACTGCAGCAGCTGAAAGGTCTGAAAAATAAGGTCGGCAAATTTGAAGGCCTTGTCACCACATACGAAGATATCCTGACGCTGATCGAAATGGGCATCGAAGAACAGGACGAAAGCGTATATGAAGAAGTAAAAGAGATGAATGATACATTCCTGGCGGAATTCGAACAGCTGCGTATTGCAACACTGCTGGACGGCGAATATGACAGAAACAATGCTATCATCACCCTGCATGCCGGCACAGGCGGCACAGAAGCCTGTGACTGGACAAACATGCTCTATCGTATGTACACCAGATGGGCACAGAAGGAAGGCTTCGAAGTGGAGCTTCTGGATATGCTGGACGGGGATGAAGCTGGTCTGAAATCCGTTACTTTCCAGATCAATGGTGAAAATGCATACGGTTATATGAAATCTGAAAAAGGCATCCACCGCCTGGTGCGTGTATCTCCTTTCGACAGTGCAGGCAGAAGACAGACATCCTTCTCTTCCTGCGATGTTATGCCCGAAATCGAAGATGATACAGAAATCGAAATCAAACCCGATGATATCCGTATCGACACTTACAGAGCCAGTGGTGCCGGCGGTCAGCATGTCAACAAGACATCCTCTGCCATCCGTATCACCCACTTCCCCACAGGCGTAGTGGTTTCTTGTCAGGAAGAAAGAAGCCAGTTTGCCAATAAGGACAAAGCGTTCAAAATGCTGCGCTCCAAACTGCTGGCACTGAAGCTGGAAGAACAGATGCAGAAACTGGCTGAAATCCGCGGCGAAACCAAGGAAATCGGCTGGGGCAGCCAGATCCGTTCCTATGTATTCATGCCTTATACCATGGTAAAAGACCATCGCACCGGTCAGGAAACAGGTAAGGTAGATGCGGTTATGGACGGCGATATCGACGATTTCATCAGCGCATATCTGGCTTGGATTCATAGCTAAATGGATTCTGGAGGAATAAACCTTGAAAGAAATCAGAATCACAAAAAATGAGGAAAATCAAAGGCTGGACAAGTTCCTGCTGAAATATATGAACAAGGCGACCAAAGGCTTCCTGTATAAGATGCTGCGTAAAAAACGCATTAAATTAAACGGCGGCAGAGCGGAGGGAAACGAACTGCTGAAAACAGGCGATACCCTTCAGCTTTACTTGGCAGAGGAGACGATCCAGTCCTTTATGGAGGAAAAAACAGTAGCTCAGGCGAAGCGTCATTTCGGTATCGTCTATGAGGATGAGGATATCCTTGTGGTATCCAAGCCGGCGGGGCTGCTGACCCATCCTGAAAAAGCAACGGATAAGGATACACTGATCGACCAGATCCTGTATTACCTTTATCAGAAGGGGCAGTATGTTCCCGATGCGGCAAGCAGCTTTACCCCTGCCCTCTGCAACCGACTGGACAGAAACACCAGCGGTCTGGTCATTGCGGGGAAAACCCTCAGAGGCGTGCAGGCGGTGAATGAAACGATCCGTACCCATAAGCTGGATAAATATTATCTGACGCTGGTGGCGGGAGAAGTTCGCGAAGCCGGCGAGATCACCGCCTATCTGACAAAGGATCAGGACAAAAATCAGGTACGCCTTTCCAAGCGGGAGGGGATGGGTGCAAAGACCATGACAAAGTATCGTCCCATTGCCCATGCCAAGGGCTATACCCTGCTGGAGATTCATCTGATCACAGGGAAAACCCATCAGATCCGTGCCCACATGCAGTCCATGGGACATCCCGTGGTTGGCGACAGAAAATATGGTGCGGAACATTCCAATGAAAAATTCCGAAAAGAATATGGCCTTTCCAATCAGTTTCTTCACGCTCTGCGCGTAGAATGGAAGGAAAAAAACGGCCCTTTGGGCTATCTGTATGGAAGGGAAATGACAGCACCTCTGCCGAAAACGCTGCAGGATATCTGCGACGGCCTTTTTGGCAAAGGGGAATAAGCAACAAAAGTAAGGAGGAGAGACAATGAAAGCCATTATTCTGGCGGCAGGGTATGCCACAAGGTTATACCCCCTGACATTGCATATGCCCAAGGCATTGCTCCCCATCGGTAAAAAACCGATTATTGATCATATTGTAGAAAAAATGGATACTGTGGAAGAACTGGACGAAATTTATGTTGTTTCCAACGATAAATTTGCGAGCCATTTTGAAGAATGGGCAAAAACGGCAAAAAGCCGTGTTCCGATCAGAGTATTGAACGACGGTACCACAGATGATTCTAACAAACGCGGTGCCATCGGTGACATTGCTTTTGTGATTGAAAAAGCGAAGATCAACGATGATCTGATGGTCATTGCGGGGGACAATTTCTTTACATATTCCTTGGCAGATTATGTACGATATTTCCGCGAGAAAGATCGTGACTGCGTTTGCGTAAAAGTCTGGGAAGAGGAAAGCCAGCTGAGCCAGTTTGGCATTGCCCTGCTGGATGAAAAGGGCATGGTGCTGGATATCGAGGAAAAGCCCGCAAAGCCCAAGTCCAATACCGCAGTATTTGCCGCATATCTTTACAAAAAGGAAACCGTGCCTCTGTTTGCGGAATATCTGGCGGCAGGCAACAAACCCGATGCCCCCGGCAATTTCCCTGCATGGCTGTACCTGAGAAAAGAAGTGTATGCCTATACCTTTGAAGGGGAATGTTACGACATCGGAACGCCTGACAGCTACCGTGAAGTATGCGAGATGTTTCAGGACTAATGGAAAGCCGTTCAAAAATCGGACGGCTTTTTTCCCGTTTATAAAGTCCTGACAAACGGCTGAGCAAATGCACAAATTTTTTTGTGGATTTACTCAGACACTTGGCAGGAAAGAAGATATTTTGAAAGGAGAGGATCCAAATGGAATGGATCGAAGTATTTGTGTCAACCAGCCAGATGGGTCTGGAACCTGTGGAAGGCGTGCTGTATGAATGCGGTCTGACAGGTCTGATGATCCATGATGAAAATGATTTTGAAGAATTTCTGGAAAATCCCCATAGAGATTGGGACTATGTTGCCGATGAACTGGTGGAGGAAAAAGAACAGCTGGTGACAGGCATCACCTTCTTTGTGAGGGATAATCTTTACGGCAGAGAACAGCTGGCACAGATCAAATCTGCGCTGGCAGCGGTGAAAGAATCCGAAAAGGAACTGGAACTGGGCACTCTGGAACTGACTATGAAAAATGTGCAGGAAGAAGACTGGGCAAATAACTGGAAAAAATATTTCAAACCTTTTCCCGTTGGCGAAAAAATCATGATCAAACCCTCCTGGGAAGAACTGACAGAACAAACAGATAAAGTGGTGCTGAAAATCGACCCCGGTCATATTTTCGGTACAGGTACCCACGAAACGACACAGCTTTGCATGGAACTGATCGAAACCTATGTGAAAAAAGACGATATGGTTCTGGATATCGGCTGCGGCAGCGGCATCCTCTCCATTGCATCTCTGCTGCTGGAAGCAAAAGAAGCCGATGCTGTGGATATTGACCCCAATGCCATTAACATCGCTTACGAAAACAGCGATAGGAATGAGATCCCCAGAGAAAAATATCATGTTTGCGCAGGCAATATTCTGGAAGATGAAGCACTGCATCAGAAATACAGCGGGAAGAAATACGATATGGTAGAAGCAAATATCGTTGCGGATATCATCATTGCTCTGACAAAACAGGTGCCCGATTATATCAAAGACGGCGGTATCTTCCTGTCCAGCGGGATTATTACAGAACGGAAGGAAGACGTTCTGGCAGCGTTGGAAGCAGGTAACTTTAAGGTGGAAGCTATTCGTGAAAAGAACGGCTGGGTGGCGATTGCTTCCCGCTTTCAGGGGTGAGAATCATGCCGAAATTTTTCTTTCACAAAAATGACATCAGCCGCGGACAGATTCAGTTGTTCGGGGAAGATGAAAAACATATCAAAACCGTGCTGCGGGCAAGAGAAGGGGAAGAAATCACCCTTTGTGACGGCGAAGGCATGGATTATCAGTGCCGGATTGCTTCTCTGGAAAGGGGCGTTTTGCTGGATATCCTCTCTAAAGAGGTCTGCGAAACAGAGCCCAAAACAAAAATCACCCTGTATCAGGGTTTGCCCAAGGGGGATAAAATGGAACTCATTATCCAGAAATGCGTGGAACTGGGGGTAGACCGCATTGTGGCGGTTTCCACGGAACGGGCCATTGTAAAACTGGATAAGAAAGAAGCGAAAAAACTGGAACGCTGGCAGAAAATTGCGGAAGCCGCGGCAAAACAGAGCGGCAGAGGGAAAATTCCTGAAATCGGTCAGCAGGTGCTGAAATTCAAGGAAGCTGTGGCGGAAGCAAAAGAATTGGATGGTGCCATCATCCCCTATGAAAGGGAAGAGGAAACAGGCATCCGACAGTTTGTAGAGAATTTCAAAGGCGAAAGCGTGGGTGTTTTCATCGGCCCCGAAGGCGGCTTTGCCGATGAGGAAATTGCACTGGCCCAGGAAAACGGCATCACCCCTATCACACTGGGCAAGAGAATTTTGAGAACGGAAACAGCAGGCATGACAACGACTGCTATCTTATTATATGAACTCGATTGAGGAGGTAAGTCAATATGATATACTTCGATAATGCTGCAACAACAAGGGCATTGCCTTCCGTGGCGGAAAAAATGAGCACAATGCTCTGTGAACAGTACGGCAACCCTGCTTCTGTCAGTGCCATGGGGCTGGCTGTGGAAAAAGAAATCAGAAATGCGGCAGACATCATCGCCCGCGGCATCCGTGCGAAAAGTGAAGAAATCTTCTTCACCAGCGGCGGCACAGAAGGCGATAACTGGGCGATCTACGGCACAGCAGAAGGCTACAGACGTGACGGTAAACACTTCATCACCACACAGATCGAACATCCCGCCGTGAAGAACCCTATGAAAAAACTGGAAGAAAACGGCTGTGAAGTGACATGGCTTTCCGTAGACAGAAAAGGCCATATCTCTCTGGAAGAACTGGCCAATGCCATCAGACCTGACACCGTTCTGGTGAGCATCATTTTGGTAAATAACGAAACAGGTACCATTCAGGATGCGGCTGCCATTGGCAAACTCATCAAGGAAAAGAATCCCAAGTGCCTGTTCCATGTGGATGCGGTACAGGCTTTCGGCAAATACCCCATCGATGTGGAAAAGATGAAAATCGACATGCTGACCATGAGCGGTCATAAAATCCATGGCCCCAAAGGCGTTGGTATGCTGTATATGCGTAAAGGCCTGAAGGTGAAACCTCTGATGCTGGGCGGCGGTCAGCAGAAAGGTCAGCGTCCCGGTACGGAAAATGCCCCCGGCGCGGCAGCTCTGGGCGTAGCCTGTGACGAAGCTTTCAAAGCTATGAAGGACAGCATCGAACATATCCGTGAAGTGAAAAAAGTGCTGCTGGATGGGATTCTGGCTATGCCCGATACCCAGCTGAACGGCGATTCTCTGGAAGAAGCCAGCCCCTATGTGCTGAATGTGACTTTCAAAGGACTCCGCAGTGAAGTTTTGCTCCATGCCATGGAAAGCAAAGGGATCGTGGTTTCTGCCGGTTCTGCCTGCGACAGCAGAAAGAAGATCGGCAGCCCTGTACTGACAGCCATGGGCTTGCCTTTCGAAGAAATCGAAGGTGCGGTACGTTTCAGCTTCTGCAGATATAATACGGTGGAAGAAGCAGAAGAATGTCTGAAGGCACTGAATGAGTTAGTGCCATTCTTTAGAAAATATAATAGATAAGGTGTTGAGAACCTTTTTCCTTGTAAAAAGGTTCCCAAACCCTCCAAAAATCAGTTTGCAAGGCAAATGTGAGGCTCTGCCCCTGCACCCTGCTCACTTTTTGAAAAAAGTGAGACAAAAACTTTTGTTTGCCTGCGGCACTGCAAAAGCGAATGCTTTTGCGTATCGGGTTCCAAGGGGATGATCCCCTTGGTGGGAGTTTGAGGGTGAAACCCTCAAGGAGAGGAGTAAATAACAATGGCTGAAAAGGTATTGATTGTAAAATACGGTGAGATCGCCATGCGCGGCAACAACCAGTATATCTTTATCAACCGTCTGATCTCTGCGATCCGTAAAAATCTGGATCCCATTGGCAACTACTATGTTGTGCGTGATCCCGGTCGTCTGATCGTAGAAGACCGCGGCGGCGAACTGGACTATGACCTGACCATTCCCAAGCTGGAAACCATCTTTGGTCTGCATTCCATCTGCCCCGGTATCAGACTGGAAAATATGGAATTTGAAACCATCTGCGAAGAAGCACTGAAACACATGCAGGAAACATACGGCGATAAGGAACTGACTTTTAAAGTAAAAACACGCCGTGCCAACAAAAAATTTGAAATGCATTCCATGGAACTGAGCATGGAGGTGGGTGCATATCTGCTGGACAGAATGCCTAACCTGAAGGTAGATGTAAAGAACCCCGATGTCACACTGCATATTGAAATCAGAAACAGTGTATATATGCATTCCCAGAACATTCCCTGCCACGGTGGTCTGCCCTATGGCAGTAACGGTAAGGCAGTCAGCCTGCTGTCCGGGGGCATCGACAGCCCCGTTGCCACATGGATGATGGCAAAACGCGGCGTGGAAGTGGAAGGCGTATACTTCCACAGCCCTCCCTATACCAGTGAATGGGCGAAGGAAAAAGTTATTGATCTGGCAAGAAGAATCGCGGACTTCACAGGGGAATTCAGACTGTATGTGGTTCCTTTCACAGAACTGCAGCTGTATCTGTTGGATAACACAGCCCATGACAGACTGACGATTCACCTGAAACGCTGCTTCATGCGGGCGGCGGAAATGATTGCCAACAAAGATGGCGCACTGGCTCTTGTTACGGGCGAAAGCGTGGGGCAGGTTGCCAGCCAAACCATGCAGGGGATTCAGGTCATCAACGCCGTTTGTGACCTGCCTGTACTGCGCCCGCTGGCGGGTATGGATAAATCCGAAATCGTGGAAAGAGCAGAAAAGATCGGTACATTCGAAATTTCCATCCGCCCTTACGAAGACTGCTGTACCGTTTTCGTGGCAAAACACCCCGTAACAAAACCTCGCCTGAACTATATCGAAAGAGCAGAACATAAACTGACAGAACTGGACAGATTGCTGGAGGAGGCGGTTGCAAATGCGGAAATCATCGATCTGTAAGAAGATGCTGTTTTTCCTGCTGATGGGTATGCTGCTTTGCAGCGGCTGTCAGAAGGAAAAAGATTTGTTTCTGCCTGAGGCGGAAAATGATACCATTTTTACCGTGATAGGAGATGAATGATATGATGGAAGAACAGACACCTTTGACAAAGAGAATCAACGAGCTGGCAAGAAAAGCGAAGGCGGAAGGCCTGACAGATGCGGAAAAAGAAGAACAGGCAGTCCTGAGAAAGGAATGGCTGGAAAAATTCAAAGCAAATTTCCGCGCACAGCTGGATAATATCGAATTTGTTGATGAACAGTAAATAAAAAAGATATCCCAAAGGGGCAATGTCATTTAGTTCGTTCAAATTTTGTTAAGTTAAGGGGTAAATCTTCGGATTTACCCCTTAAAAACAGTTTGGGAAACAAATTTGTCATTCAGTTAAGCAAATAAAAAAGTCGGAATTTATAGAAGAACGATGGACTTCGATGCGTTTCGAAGGTAATAGAAAATGGATATGTTATCCATTATATGATGCGCTGAATAAAACGGATCAGCACTGTATTATACAACCAGAAACCAAAATGGACGAGGAGGAATGTCTTGCTGCCTATGTAATATTTTATCTACACGAGAAATTTGATGCTTAAATCTATATCAATTGGTTTCGCAACTGCTCAGTTGCGTTAAGGTGGTGGTTTGCAACTGCTGTTGCGGATTATAATAAGACCATAATCGATTATAAAATATTACATGGAGGAATGATAGCATGACTTTAGGAGAACAAATTAAACACGCCAGAGAAAAGAAAAATCTATCTCAAGAGGAACTGGCATTTCAACTAGGGGTAAGTCGCCAAGCTGTTTCAAAATGGGAAAATGGAAGTTCACTTCCCCAAGGGATTCATAAAGAAATGTTGACCCAAATCCTCAATATTGAAATAGAAGAACATACGATTACAAAAAATGAAAAAATGGGATTAAGGGAATTATTGGGATGGGTGATTGCTATTCTTTTAGCAATCATATTTCTAGTCGTATGGATACATAATAAAAACGCTGATGCAATAAAAGTTCCTAACATAAAAAGCATTACTTTTTATGATTGTAATCAAGATGTGGTTAGGGAAGAAGCATTGTGGTACAATTCAGCACAGATGGAAAGTATTCTAATACAATGGGAAGGCGGAACTCCAGATAATATAAAAATGTTCGCAACCCCAAGTGGAACCGAAACAATGAGTGAGACAGAGCTGTTACTTACAAAAGTTGTTTTAGATGGAGGAACCGTTGCATTATTGGATGCAGATACACTAAAAGATCAGTCTATGGCGCATGTTTATTTTCAATTAGATTTTGGAGAAAATATTGTAATCTCTGATATGTACAATATTTTCTATGATGAAAATGAGACTCAATCTATTCCGGAATAAAATTTCAGACAAACAAAACATTTGCAAAAAGAAACCCCACCCATTTTAAATGGATGGGGAATTTTTTCCCTAAAATACGAATGAAATGACATTGCCCAAAGAGGGCTTTTTTTATATCAGTCATTCATCAGACCATATTTATCAAAGAAATGGAACAACAGGCTGAGGATCATACCGACCAAAGCCGCAAGGGACATCCCTTTCAGGGCGATGCTGCCCAGCTGGATGGAAACGCCGGAAAGACCGACAACCAGAATGACAGAGGAAAGTACGGTATTTCTGGTTCTGTTATAATCTACTTTAGAATCTACCAGAATACGCAGGCCGGAAGTGCCGATCATACCGTACAGCAAGAAGGAGATGCCGCCGATGACAGCACCGGGGATGGTGTTGATGAGGGCAGTCAGCTTGCCAATGAAGGCACAGCAAAGGGACATGACCGCAGCACCTCCGATGACATAAACACTGTAAACCTTTGTCATGGCCATGACACCGATGTTTTCGCCGTAAGTTGTGGTAGGCACGGAACCGATGCAGGCGGAGAGGAAGCTGGAGAAGTTATCCGCAAAGAGGGAACGATGCAGACCGGGGTCTTTCAGCAGGTCTCTGCCGATGATCTTGCTGGTCACCACCTGATGGCCAATGTGTTCGGAAACGATAACCAACAATGCAGGCAGCATGATGGCAATCGCCTGGGGATGGAATTTCGGTGTGGAGAAATTGGGCAGTGCCAGCCAGCTTGCTTCTGTTACGGCTGTGAAATCCACAATGCCCAGAACATATGCGGCAACATAACCGCAGACCACAGAAATCAGGATGGGGATAACGGACAGGAATTTGCGGAACAGCACAGAACCGAAAACCGCAACGCCCAGCGTAACCAGAAAAACAATGACATTGGCAGTGTCGGGTGTGCCTTCTGCGGGCAAAAGCCCTGCGGTGCTGGCAGCGGAGCCCGCCAATTCCAGACCGATGAGGGCAACCACGGGCCCCATGGCTGCCGGTGGCAGAACCACATCGATCCAGTCGGAGCCGAATTTATAAATGATGCCGGCTACGATACAGCCGCATAAGCCAACGACTGCGAAACCGCCCAATGCGTAAGAATAACCGAATTGTTCAATAATCAGAAGACCGGGAGCCAGAAATGCGAAGCTGGAGCCCAGATAGGCAGGGGCTTTGCCCTTTGTGATGAGAATGAACAGCAAGGTGCCCAAGCCGTTCATAAATAAAACGATTGCAGGGTTGATGCCGAACAAGAAAGGCACCAGCACCGTCGCGCCAAACATGGCGAACATATGCTGCATACTTAAGGGAAGCAGCAGAGAAAGGGGGACTCTTTCATCCACCTGGATGATTCTTTTTGTTTCCAAATAAAAAACCTCCTTAAAATTCTTGTATTACAATATTTCCTTTGAAAGTATATCAAAGGAGAGCTGTTTCAACAAGGCGGTTTTTGGGGGAAATATTGTCTTTTTGCAGAAAAGTGTGATATTTTTGACGGAAAGAAACAAGATTTGAAAAAATTTTAAAAATTGAGGGAACTTTTTCTGAAACCCTTCGACTAACTCTATGTAACCAAATGTTACACAGCGAAAAAAGAAGATAAAAACTAAATTGATTTTTTAGGAGGAATAGAACAATGAAAAAGAATCTGACAAAAGGTATGGCAATGGGTATGGTAATGACAATTCTGGCGGGCACAACAGCGTTTGCAAATGAACCCATGCTGATCGCTGAAAACCCCAACACAAAAACAATCGAAGAAGTGGTCACAAAAGCGGAGGCGAGCATGTATCTGACACAGGAAGGCACAGTAGCAAGCGTTGAAACATCTGCAACAGAAGGCGTTTCCATCGTAACAATCGATAACGAACAGGGTGGCCTGCGTTTCGCAGTGGCTTCCAACACCATTATCATCAATAGAGAAGACGGTTTCTACATGACGGCAGACCAGCTGGAAGAAGGCATGGCAGTTGCAGTCGTATATGATATGAATAGCCCCATGGGCATGAGCCTGCCTCCTTACCTGGGCAACGTTGCAGCAGTAGTGGCAAATGCAGATGCCGGTTCCTTTGCAGTAGGCAAATTCGACAAGGAACTGACAGATATGAAAAACATGCTGAAGCTGAACATTGATAACGAAAGAACAGCAATTACAAATATGCAGGGTTCCAGAATCAGACTGACAGATGCGGATGTAAAAGGTCAGGATGCACTGGTATTCTATGATAGAATGACAATGAGCCTGCCTGCACAGACAAATCCTTCCTTCGTGCTGATCCTGGGCGAACAGACTGCACCTGCCGTTTCCGTTCCTCTGAGAGAAACAGCAGAAGCAAACGGCTTCTCTGTAAAATGGCAGGGCAAAGCAAAACCCATCCTGCTGGAAAAAGACGGTGTTACACTGGAACTGATGCTGGATGATGCAACATTCAAACTGAATGGCGTGGAAGATGAAGCTGCTTTCGCAACAGAACTGAAAGATGGCGTAATGTTCGTTTCCAGCGAAATCTTCGAATAATCAAACATTAAAAAAGGTGTTCCGAAAGGAACACCTTTTTTGCGTATAGGATTCCAAAGGGGTTACCCCTTTGGCGGGGTGTTGGGGCAGAGCCCCAAGGTCTTTAGAATTTTTTGTGGCTGTTGCCTCTGTAATCAACCTCGATGGAATCTACCACTTCATCCCCGCGTACGCATGTGTACCATGTGGTGTTGTTGGCGGAAGAACAGGAGTGGTTGGGGATGATTTCCACTTTGTCGCCCACTTTCAGGTCGCAGGGGTCGCCGTTCAGGCATTTTACTTTTGCCACTTCTTCAGACAGACCAACGATGGTCAGTTCGGGATGACCTACCACATAACCAAAACCTGTGATGGCGGAGTTACCATGGGCACCCTGATCCAGACCCATACATTTTGCACCGGCATCAAAGAGATAGAAGCCTTCGTGAGGGTTGGAAATGACGGTTGCCAGAATACGCATGGCACAGTCTTTTTCTTCTGCAACGCCCAGAGCCATCTGGATATTGTCCAGGAAGGTATAGTTGCCGGGATGGCTTACGGTTGTTGTGCCGTTTTCCACCACTTCCTTGAAGGTGGGGGTGGAGCCGGATGTAATCATTTCACAGGGGAAACCGGCTTCCGCCAGTGCATCAGCCGCAGCTTTCATGGTATCCATTTCCAGCTTGGCAATTTCTTTTACGCCTTCGTAATCTGTGCAGCCGTAAACCTGACCGGGATGGGTGGAGATGCCGCGGAATTTCAGATTGGTCATGGGAGCCAGTGCTTTTGCGAAGGGAACTACATCTTCTACGGGCATACCGAAACGGTGGAAGTTCATGTCAACAATGATGGTATAGGAAACAACGATGCCTGCTTCCGCAGCGGCAGCATTCAGCATTTCCGCAGCCGCAACGGTATCCAGACGGATGATGATATCGGAATCCTTTGCCATTTTCAGGATTCTCTGAATATTCACAAGGTTTGCTACGGGGTAAGCATACATGATGTGTTTTGCACCCAAATTGTAAACCATTTCACATTCGTCGATGGTGCCGCACAGAAAGCCTGTTGCGCCGGCATCCATCTGCATTTTTGCCAGAGCAGAACTTTTGTGGGTTTTAATCATGGGCCACATTTCTTTGCCGTGCTTGTCGCACAGGGCCTGATAACTGTTGATATTGTTTTCCAAAGCATCCATATCCAGCAGGATAGCGGGTGTTACCAATTCATGTTTTTTCATGGAAAATCCCTCCTTGAAGAAAGTTGAAATATGTTTTCAATAGTATTCGTATCACAAACAAATGCCCTTGTCAAGCGATTGTTTTTTATGTTACCTGACGGTATAATAAAACCAAAGGAGTGGGTTTTTATGAAACTGAACATATTGATGGATAACCATACGGAAATCGATGTGTATTATCTGGGGGAACCGGCTGTTTCCTACTGGATCGAAACAGAGGGGAAAGCGTTCCTCTTTGATGCGGGCTATTCCGATGCGTTCCTGAAAAATGCAGAGGATATGGGCATCGATGTGACACGGGCGGAGGCAGTAGTGCTTTCCCATTCCCATAATGACCATACGGGCGGATTGAAACCCCTGCAGGAACTGGACTTTCAGAAGAAACCGCAGTTTATTGCCCATCCCGATGCCCTCCTGCCCCATAACTGGAACGGCATGGAGATCGGCAGTCCTGTTTCCGCGGAAGAATTGTCGGAAAAATTTGAATTGTTTCTGACAAAAGAACCTGTCTGGCTGACAAAAAAACTGGTTTGGCTGGGAGAGATCCCTCATACATTGGATTTTGAGCCTGCCTATGCCATCGGCACCGTGGAAAAAGACGGCGAAAAGCAGGAGGACTATATCCTTGATGATACGGCACTGGCCTATGTGGGGAAAAAGGGCCTTTCCATCATCACCGGCTGTTCCCATGCAGGCATCTGCAATATCATCGCATACGCCAAAAAACTGACGGGCGTGGAAAAGGTACAGAGCGTTCTGGGCGGGTTCCATCTGTTTCATGTGGACGAAAGAACGAAAGCCACCATTTCCTATTTAAAAGAAGAAAATATTCAAGAACTGTATCCCTGTCACTGTACTTCCTTTGCAGTGCGGGCAGCGTTGCATCAGGAATGTCCTGTGCAGGAAGTGGCTGTTGGCACGGAACTGGAATGGAAATAATTCCGTCCAAGAGGTGGAATATCACATAAAAAAGAGGATTTTTCTGGGAAATGGCGAAATATTAAGGAAAACGAAAGAATTTTTTTGAAGTTTTATGATACAATCAAAACAAAAGAAACCTGTCTTTTACAGGGTAAACGATATACTTTACCAGAGGGGGTAGAGAGAATGAAAAAGATGATTACATTGGTAACGGCAGCCGGCTTGGTGATGAGCAGCATGGCAGTGCCTGTTTATGGGGCGACCTTTGCAGATATCCATACAGTGACCTGGTCCGGCTTTCAGCCGTTCTTGGAAGAGGCGGCGGAGCTGGGACTGATGAGCGGTTATAATGAAAATGGCAAGAAATACTGCAAGCCCAGAAATAATGTGACTTACTGCGAAACCGTACAGTTGATGTATTCTATCATGAAGGTTTACAGCGGCAGAGATGTCAGCGATACCACGGTGACAAAATGGAAGCCTGTCATCAGTGCCTATAATATTCCCGACTGGGCCTATAAGGCAACAGCCTATGCGCTGGAAAACAGCATCCTGAGTACTGCAGATCTGAATCATCTGCAGGGAAATGGAAAAAAGATCAACACAAAGGCAGCCCCCAGAGAAGCGGTCGGCGTGATTTTCGGCAAAGCGTTGGATACGGTCAGCGGCTATGATACGAAAGCCGGCGCAGCATTGGGCTATGTGGATAAAAATGCTGTTTCTGCGGCGGCGGTGCCTTATCTGGAACTGTTGTACAGAGCGAATCTGATGGTCGGGGATTCTGACAATAAATTTAACCCCAAAGCAAACATCACCCGTGCCGAAATGGCGGTGCTTTCCGTAAAGACGTATCAGAAGCTGATGGAAAAAGGGGCTGATACAACGGTTTCTGGAAAAGAAACCACAGTGGCAGGTACTGTTACATCCAGCAGTCTGATGCAGAATGGAGATCTGTTTCTTACAGTAAAAACCAATGCAGGTACAAATCTGAGCCTTTTTGGTACAAAGGGCGATGTGAAACCCAAATATAGCGGAGAAACGATTTCTTTTGCGGATGTGGGGAAAGGCGATACCGTAAAGGTAACCTATACCGACACAACCCTGACTGCTTTGGAAGTGGTTTATTCCAAGGCGGGCATCGATGGTGTATCTGAAAAAGAAGACAAAAAAACAACAAAAGAAACCTTTGAACTGGTGGATCTCAATGATTCCAAAGTAACGGTAAAAGATGGCTCCAAAGAAAAGAAGTTTTATCTGGATCGTGATGTGGAAGTAAAACTGAATGACAAAAAATCCACCATCAGCAAACTGGAAAAGGCTTTGGAGGAAGCAAATTATGACGTTACTCTGACAATGGATGAAGAGGAATATGTGCTGAAGATCGAAGCGGTGCTGAATGACAATAACCCTACGGAAGGCACAGTGGTAGAAGTGGATGACGACGAGATCGTGATCAAAGCCGGTTCCAAGAAATATACTTATCCGCTGGCAAAGGATCTGGAGATCGAGTATGATGGCAAGACCGTTAAATTCAGTAAGTTTGAGCGGGATTATGATGAATCCAATTATTACGTTTCTCTGAAACTGAATAAGGATGGGGAAGTGAAAGAAATCCTCATTGAATCTATGGAAGATGAATTCAATGGTACACTGACCTCTATCGGTACAAAGAAAATCAGATTTGAATCCGGCGGTGACGAACATGAATATGATCTGGCGGAAGATGTGGATGTCAAGATCGATGGCAAGAAGAGCACATTGGAAAAACTGAGAAAAAGCTTCCGTGATGACAAGAAAGCATATACCGTTACCGTTGATCTGGACAGAGATGATGAGGTAACGGAAATCCTTGCAGTTTCCAAATACAGCCATAATAACGAAGGGGATCTGGAAGATATCGATGAGGATGAAATCGTTATCATTACCGACGATAAGAAATATACCTATGATCTGGCGAAAGAGGTGGAAGTTGAGATCGACGGTAAGGATCGTGATGTGGAAGATCTGATCGACAATATCGGTGCATATCGTTTTGAAGTGAAACTGGAATTCGACAATGACGGCGATGTTTCCAAGATCGAAGCAACACTGAAGGAAGCCAGCGAAGGGCAACTGAAAGATATCGTGGAATCTGCAAACCGCATCTCCATCCGAGCGGCAGGCCTGAGTCTGGATCTGACACTGGCAAGCAAAGTGGATGTGACGCTGGACGGCGAAGAAGTGACCCTGACGGAACTGAACGATCAGATCGATTATGCCTTCGGTGATTCCCGCATCTATGTGGAACTGGGTTATAACAGCAGCGGCAAGGTAGACGAGATCACTGCCCATTGGGAAGATGTGGTCGGCGAACTGGCAGATGTCGATGAAGACAATGACGAGATCACTGTGAAAGTAAGCGGCAAAAAAGAAACCTACGAACTGGGGCGCAGCGTGGAATTTGTATATAAACTGGGTGCGTCTGTAGATGAAGATGATTATAAGAGCCTTTCCAGATACGACGATGATCTGGATGGTCTTTGGGATTTCTGGGAAGATTGTAAAAAAGCAAAAGATGACTGCACAGTGGCGTTGACTTTGGAAAAGAACAAAGTGGTTCGTATTAAGGCAATAGCGGAATAAAAAAAAAGAAGGCCTCGGCAAACTGTCGGGGTCTTTGTTTGTTTTGTACAAAAAAAGGAACCAAAATCAGGGATTATTTTGCTTTACTTTAGCGTGGTAGCGTGATAATATAATGAAGAACCGAGGAAGACCTCGTAAAACTGATTGAAAGAATAAAAAAGGGGAGATACATTATGAAAAAATTTTTCGCACTGTTATTGACAATGGTTATGAGCGTATCCGTACTGGCAGGCTGTGGCGGTTCTGAACCTGCGGCAGAAAGAACAACATTTACCGTTGGCTTTGACGCAGAATACCCTCCTTACGGCTACAGAACAGAAGATGGCGATTACGCTGGCTTCGATCTGGATCTGGCTGCAGAGGTTTGCGAAAGAAACGGTTGGGAACTGGTAAAACAGCCCATTGACTGGAACGCAAAAGATATGGAACTGAAGTCCGGTGCCATCGACTGTATCTGGAATGGCTTCACAATGAACGGCAGAGAAGATGCCTATCTGTTCTCTGAACCTTATGTAGATAACTCCATCGTTTATGTAGTAAGAGCAGATTCCGACATTCAGACAGAAGCGGATCTGGCTGGCAAATATGTCATCACACAGGCTGGTTCCTCCGCGCTGACAGCACTGCAGGATGAAGCAAAAGCAGATGTGGTTGCTTCCTTCGCAGCTCTGGATGAAATCGCTGATTACAACACAGCATTCATGAATCTGGAAGCAGGTACAAATGATGCCATCGCAGTAGATATCGGTGTTGCGCAGTATCAGCTGGCAACAAAAGGAGATAAATTCAGAATGCTGGAAGAACCTCTGTCCACAGAACAGTATGCTATCGGCTTCAGACTGGACGATCAGGAACTGAGAGACACTGTACAGGCAACGCTGGACGAAATGGCAGCAGACGGCACATTCATGGAAATTGCTTCCAAATATGCTGATTACAATCTGGACAAAATGGTTTGCCTGGGCAAATAATTGAAAATGAAATAATGTACGATAACAGGTAAGACGGCAGGAAATTCCTGCCGCCTTTTCCTGCGTTAAGGAAAGTAAACAGATATCTCCCAAAATTTCTATAAAAATAATAAAAAAAGAGCAATTCTGATTGCCGGAAAGGAATCCTGATTATGAATCTTACTGTTGTTATGCAGCAGCTGATCGGTGGTATGGGTGCATCCCTGCTGATCTTCGTGCTGACACTGCTGTTTTCCATGCCATTAGGCCTATTGGTTGCCTTTGGCCGTATGTCCAAATTCAAACCTCTGCAGGCTATCGTGAAAGTGTTTATCGCCATTCTGCGTGGTACGCCTTTGATGCTGCAGCTCTTGGTGGTATTCTTTGGCCCCTATTATGTATTTGGCTGGACATTGCCAAGAAGCTATCGTTTCATCGCTGTGATCCTTGGTTTTGCCATCAACTATGCAGCTTATTTTGCGGAAATCTATCGTTCCGGTATCGAATCCATCCCCAAGGGGCAGTATGAAGCGGCTTCCGTGCTGGGATATAACAAAAGCCAGACCTTCTTCAAAATTATCTTCCCTCAAATGGTCAAACGTGTGCTGCCTCCCGTGACAAACGAAGTCATTACACTGGTAAAAGATACTTCTCTGGCATTTGTTCTGACTTATGAAGAAATGTTTACCGTGGCAAAACAGATCGCAGCGGCACAGACCACCATCATGCCTTTGTTCGTTGCAGGTGTGTTCTACTTTGTGTTTAATGCCGTGGTGGCATTTGCCATGGAACGTATTGAAAAGAAACTGAGCTATTATCGCTAAGAAAGGAGGGCTTCGAAATGAAAAAAGTATTGGAAATCAATCATTGCAACAAAAGCTTCGGGGATAACGAAGTGCTGAAGGATATTTCCCTGTCCGTTTCCGAAGGTCAGGTCGTATCCATCATCGGGCCTTCCGGTTCCGGGAAATCCACACTGCTGCGCTGTGCAACGCTGTTGGAAACCATGGACGGCGGCGACCTCATTTATCTGGGGAACTATGCAGCAAAAGCCGATGAAAACGGCAAAGCGGTTTACGGCGATAAAGATGTATTACAGGGGGTAAAAAAGCATTTTGGTCTGGTATTCCAGAATTTCAATCTGTTTCCTCATTATTCTGTGATGAAAAATATCACAGAACCCCCCATCCTCATTGGCAAACGCAATAAGGAGGAGGTTTATGCGGAAGCAAGAGAATTGCTGCGCAAAATGGGCCTGTCCGATAAGGAGGATGCGTACCCCTGCGAACTGTCCGGCGGCCAGCAGCAGCGTGTATCCATTGCCCGTGCATTGGCAATGAAGCCTGCCATCCTGTTCTTTGACGAACCTACATCTGCCCTTGACCCCGAACTGACAGGGGAGATTCTGAAGGTTATTAAGGATCTGGCGGCAGAACATATGACTATGGTTATCGTTACCCATGAAATGTCCTTTGCCCGCGATGTTTCCGACCATATCATCTTCATGGACGGCGGCGTCATTGTGGAAGAAGGCGACCCCAAAGAACTCATCAATAACCCCAAACAGGAACGGACCAAAGCATTCCTGAGCCGTTTCCAGCAGTAAGGAAGTGGTCGGATGGAACTGAAGTTCATCAAAACCAGCCCGACGGAAAACATGACCCTCCTCATTGAGACCCCTGTGCCCAGAGAAGAACATCTGGAAATCGCAGAGAAGCTGATTGCCTATGGAAATGTTTATGCAGAGCAGGCGGGCTATATCGAGGAGGCTGAAAATCCTTTGGCGGAGAAACGTCTGCAGATGATGGCAGGGGAATTCTGCGGCAATGC
>CALFPN010000078.1 GCA_937919015.1 uncultured Clostridia bacterium | reverse complement strand
GGCATCATAGCCGATGACATCCGTCTGCCATGCCCAAACCACCGGGTCCCGTTTCAGCACCGCAATGCAGGAATGCTCCAGAGAAAGTTGCTCTTTCTGCAGAAGTTCGCCTGTGTAAGTATCCAGAATTGTCACATCCAGATATGCAATATTGTCATCTCCACAGACATAGACTTCGTAGGAGTTACCTTCAGGTATATCCAAAGTCCCATTCACCAGCCAGCTTTTCTCTCTGGGAGAACCATTATAAGTCAAAAAATCATATTTTTCCTCTTCCACAGGCTTAAAAACAGCATACCCATGTTCATCCCCTACCTCAAAGGCGCTGATGATATAGCCTTCCAGTTCTTTTTCCGCCGTGATGACAGCACCTTCATATTTCTCCCGGATGACTTCCTGTCTGCCTTCTACTGTCGCCATTGCCCTTAATTCCATTTCGCTTGAAAAAATGCAATACCAAAAAAACACACAGATAATACCAACAAAAATCAGAAGTTTCTTCATCTGCATCTCCCCCTTTTTACCATCCTATCAAAGAACTATGGTTTTTGCAATGATGCCGTTTGCCATTTAAGAAATCCTTAAGATGTCGTCTCTTTTCCATGCTTCCATGTATACTTTTCCCTTTCATTGACAAAGCATTTTTCTTGTACTATCATGGATACATGTCTACCAAAGAGCAGTTCTGAAGGAGGAAATTTTTATGGAACTGAAAATCAACAGCATCATCAAAGCCCACACAAAAGTAAGCTATGCCATCGAAAGCGCAGGCCCCAGACCTTATGATATCGACTGCGCCGAAGGCACAAATATCGTATCCTATTCCCCCTCCGCGGAAGAGGCTTTTCAGGAACTGCAGTTTGAAATGCTTCGTTCTTACCCCCATTCCCTGGCAGTCAAAGACAGCGTGATCAACTACTGGAAGGATTACGCCGATCTGAATTATAAAAACATCACCCTTTGCGACGGCTCCATCAGCGGCCTGTATCTGATCAACAGACTGTTTCTGGAACAGGGCGACCATGTGCTCGGCTATGTGCCCACTTTCTCCGACTTTGTGGCCGATGTGGCCATGCATGGCTGTACCTTTGATTTCGTGCCACTGAAGCCGGAAAACAATTATAAATTCTGTCCGCAGGATTTACTGGACAAACTGAACGAAAACCACAAACTGATCTATATCGACAACCCCAACAACCCCACCGGTCAGATCATCCCTCTGGCGGATATCGAAACCATTCTGGAAGCAGCAAAAAAACTGGGCGTTGCCGTGATTGTGGATGAAGCCTACGGCGAATATATGCCAAAGGAAAACTCCGCCGTATCCCTGTTCCAAAAATATGATAATCTGCTGGTTCCCAAAACCTTCTCCAAGGGCTTTGGTTTGGCGGGGATGCGCGCAGGCTATATCCTGATGCCCGCATCTCTGAACCCTTACATGACAAATATCACAAACCCTTACTGCATGTCTGAACTGTCTCGTGCAGTGGCAGCAAAGACCATCCGCAATGAAGCCTTTCTGGATGAACTGCGGGAAGAAACTGCCCGACTGAAACGCATGATTCTGGATCATCCCTGGAAAAATATTTCCGCAGCGGAAACAGCCGATTCCGTTTCCATCACCCTGCTGATCCACAAAAATCCCGACGTAGACATGGCTGCCGAATTTGCAAAATTCCGCATCTGGGTATATTCCGGCTGTGATTTTGATACCCTGACCAAAAACACCTGCCGTTTCCGCGTGCCTGCGGCAAAGGACATGCCCAGAGCCATGGAAGCCCTGAAAGCCATTGACGAACTTGACTAACCCATAAAGCGACAGTCTGAAAAATCAGGCTGCCGCTTCTTTTTTCCTGCATTGACAAACCCCTGCGGGTATACTATCATAGGAAAAGATTCTGGAAAGGAGGAAGCGAAATGGAACAGAACATCCTGAAAAAAGCCGAACTGAAAACCACAAAAAAACGTCAGCTGCTGCTATTTCTGCTGCAGAAACAGGCCCGCCCCATGACGGCGGAAGAGCTGCATGAAACGGCAAACAATATCCTGCCCATGAACGTTTCCACCGTTTACCGCACTCTGAACACCCTGACAGAAAAAAACATCCTCATCCGTTCTGTCCGTCAGGACGGCAAGGCCTATTATGCCCTGCCAAAAAAAGACCACCATCATCGTCTGGTCTGTGATCTTTGCGGGAAGGTCATCCCCATTGATACCTGCCCCTTAAGTGAATTGGAAGAAACGCTAGAAAACGAAACCGGCTTCCGCATTACGGGTCATTCTCTGGAGTTTACAGGGCTTTGCCCCGATTGTGCCGAAAAAGTATAAAGCAAAAGCAGTCTGAAATACAGACTGCTTTTTTTATTCCGACCAGCGTCCCAGTTTTCTAAAACGCTGATATCTTTCTTCCGAAAGTTCTTTTCCTGTTTTCTTTTCCCATCCTTTTAAATCACCGATGAGTTTTTCTTTGATTCCTTCGCACATCTTTCCAAAATGACGGAAGTCTTCTTTGATGATTTCCTCTGCCACACCAAAGGTCACCATATCCTCCGCCGTGATGTGCAGAGCCTCCGCTGCGTCGGGGGCCAGTGCGGCATCCTCCCACAGGATGCTGGCACAGCCTTCGGGGGAGATGACGGAAAATACCGCATGTTCCAGCATATACAGCTTATTTGCCACAGAAAGCCCCAAGGCACCGCCGCTGCCCCCTTCCCCAATGACAATGGTGATGACGGGCGTTTCCAGTGCCATCATCTGCATCAGGTTGTCAGCAATGGCCTGTCCCTGTCCCCGTTCCTCCGCTTCTTCCCCGCAGAAGGCTCCGGAGGTATCCACAAAACAGATGATGGGGCGATGAAATTTCTCTGCCTGCTTCATCAGGCGCAGGGCTTTGCGGTAGCCTTCCGGCATGGGGCAGCCGAAATTACATCTGATACGCTCCTCTAAGTCTCTGCCACGTTCAATGCCGATGAAGGTCACAGGGATTTCTCCCAGCATGCCGATCCCACCGATGATGGCGGCATCGTCCGCATACTTTCTGTCTCCATGCAGTTCTGTCCGTTCTGTAAAAAGTTTTTCAATATAGGCACGGGAAGTAGGTCTGAGCTGGCTCCTTGCCGTCTGCAGTTTTTCATAGGCTTTCATCCAACCATCTCCCTTCTGTGCTGTCGCAGTAGTTTTTCCAGCGTGTCTCTCATTTCATTTCTGGGCACGATGGCATCTACAAAGCCATGCTCCAGCAAAAATTCCGCCTTCTGGAAATCCTCGGGCAGTTTCTTTTTTGTGGTCTGCTCGATGACCCTTCTGCCCGCAAAGCCGATGGTGGCATTGGGCTCGGAAAGGATGATATCCCCCAGCATGGCAAAGCTGGCTGTGACACCACCTGTCGTGGGGTCTGTCAGAACGGTGATATACAGCCCGCCTTTCTGACTGTGATAATTGACTGCTCCGCTGGTCTTTGCCATCTGCATCAGAGAAAGGATGCCTTCCTGCATCCTTGCGCCGCCTGAAGCCGTAAAGCCCACCACAGGCAGGTTCTGTTCCGCCGCATATTCAAACAGGCGGGCGATTTTTTCCCCAACCACAGAGCCCATGCTGCCCATCATAAACTGGGGCTCCATCAGAAAAACAGCGCAGGGCTGGCGGCGGATGGCAGCTGTGCCGCAAAGGACGGCTTCGCCCTCGCCGCTGGCAATTCTGCCTCTGTCCATCTTTTCGGGATAGCCGGGGAAGTTTAAAGGGTCAATCGTTTCGATATTGGTA
The DNA here is from genome assembly GCA_937919015.1 of uncultured Clostridia bacterium. GTDB lineage: Bacteria > Bacillota > Clostridia > Lachnospirales > Anaerotignaceae > Anaerotignum_A. The sequence goes on along the minus strand of CALFPN010000078.1, from coordinate 4,684 downwards.
AACAGTTCCTGAAAACTGCCCTTGTCGAAAAGAGCCTTCGCCCTCGTTCTTGCTCCGATGCGGTAATGATGACCACAATGGGGGCAGACCATTTTATTTTTGGCAACTGCCCGTTTGGTATCATAGGATTTGCAGACGGGACAGCGCATTTTTTCTTCTGTCACAGGCGTGATGCCGCCTTTTTCCAATGTGTTTTTAGACTTTCGGAAATACCCTAAGATGTTATGCAATCACATCATTTCCTTTCCAAAATAGAATTTAAGCGCAGGGTGTCATAGACCCCTTCGTGGAAGGCTTTGCTGCGTACCAGTTTCAGCTGTTCCTCCACATTGGTTTCCACACCGACGATGACCATTTCACAAAGAGCCGCCTCCATTTTGCGGATGGCTTCCTCCCTTGTGGGGGCGTGTACGATCAGCTTGCCCAGCATGGAATCATAATAAGGGACGATCTCCAGCCCCTGCATCAGTGCCGTATCGAAATGCACTCTGCCGCCGCCGGGGATATGCAGAAATTCCACCTTCCCCGTGGAACGGGCATTGATGCGACATTCCATGGCATGGCCGTTTAATCGAATGTCCTCCTGTTTCATCTCCAGCGGCACTTCACAGGCAATACGAATCTGCCATTTTACGATATCAATCCCGCTGATCTCCTCGGTGATGGGATGTTCCACCTGCAGGCGGGTATTCATTTCAATAAAATAAAACTGCCCATCAGGGGCCAGCAGGAATTCCACCGTGCCCGCATTGGTGTAATGGGCTGCCTTTGCAGCCAGCACCGCCGCATCCATCATGTTCTGTCTGATTTCCGCTGTCATCACAGGGCTGGGGGTCTCCTCCAATACCTTCTGCTTATTGAGCTGCAGGGAACAGTCCCTCTCCCCCAAACAGAGGATATTGCCGTAATGGTCGGCAAGAATCTGCATTTCCACATGGCGCACATGAGTCAGATATTTTTCCAGAAACACATCCCCGTTGCCAAAGGCACTTTCCGCTTCACGGGATGCCGTCAGGAAGGCTTCTTCCAGTTCTTCCTCCCGCTCCACCACGCGGATGCCCTTGCCGCCGCCGCCGGCCGTTGCCTTTACCAGAAGGGGATAGCCGATGCCCTTGGCCAGTCTTTTTGCTTCCTCCGCACTTTTCAAAATTTCCGTACCGGGCACAACGGGTACACCCACTCGCTGCATCAGCTGACGGGAAGCGTCCTTATCCCCCATGGCGGAAATGACTTCGCTTTTGGGGCCAATGAAAACGATGCCGTTTTCTTCGCAGCACTTGGCAAAGGACGCATTTTCCGAAAGAAAACCGTAACCCGCGTGGATGGCCTCTGCCCCCGATGCCAATGCCGCACTGATGATATTTTTCTGATTTAAGTAGCTGTCTGCCGCAGCGTTGCCGCCAATGCAGATGCGTTCATCGGCCAGTGCCACAGGCAGGGAATCTCTGTCCGCTTCGGAATAGACCGCCACCGTATGAATGCCCATTTCCTTACAGGCACGGATGATGCGGACGGCCACTTCCCCTCGGTTGGCTACGAGAATTTTCGAAAACATAAGCAATTACTCCTTTATCAGCGCAAAGGAAAATTCTGCACTGACACACAATTTACCATCAACATAGCCTTTGCCTTCTGCCCAGTAAAAAGGGCCTTTGTGTTTCAGCAAAGTACATTCTGTTTCAAATACATCCCCGGGGCGGACGCTGTTTTTGAAACGCACCTTGTCCAGCCCTGTGAAAAAGGGAGTCTTCCCTTCCCCTTCGGCAGACAAGAGCACGCAGGCACTCTGCCCCAGAATTTCGCATAAAATCACACCGGGCACGACGGGATTGCCGGGGAAATGCCCCTGCAGAAAAAATTCGTCGCCGCGGATGGTCTTTTTGCCGTAAGCCTTACCCGCACGGAGCTCCGCTTCATCGATCAGAAGCATATGGTCTCTGTGGGGCAGGATTTTTTTGATTTCTTCCTGATTCATTTTCTTTCCTCCTTAGGGAAGGATTTTTACAAGGGTCTGACCGAACTCCACGATCTGTCCGTTGTCCACGCAGATTTCTTCAATGGTACCGTCATATTCCGCTTCGATGTTATTGAACATCTTCATAGATTCCACGATGCAAAGGACATCGCCCTTTTTCACCCGATCACCTGCTTTGACAAAAGGCTCTGCCCCCGCCTGAGGTGCCAGATAGACCGTACCCACCAGCGGGGACTTCTGTTCCATCCCTGTTTTTTCTTCTGTTTTTTCCACAATTGCTGCAGGTTCCGCCGCAATTTCTCCTGCGTTGTCCACAGAAACCGCGGGGATTTCCACCGTTGTCACAGCCCTGCCTTCTGCTTCCAGCACAAGACGGCTGTCCCCTTCTGTCAGGTCTAATTTTGTCAGCTGATTCTGGCGCAGGATCTTCGCCAGTTCATTGATTTTATTGATATCCATACTTCATCAATCCTTCATTTTTCTAAATGCCACACAGGCATTGTGACCGCCAAAGCCCAGAGACGTGCTCATGGCACCTTCCACCGCCGTTTCCACCGCTGTATTGGGGGTATAATCCAGATCACAGGCAGGATCAGCTTCCCTGAGGTTGATGGTGGGCGGAATGATATCCTCTTTCACCGCCAGAATGGCTGCGATGGCTTCCACCGCTCCCGCCGCCCCCAGCATATGACCTGTCATGGACTTTGTGGAACTGATGTGTACCTTTTTCGCATTTTCCCCAAAGGCATTTTTGATGGCTCTGGTTTCGGTTTTATCGTTCAGGGACGTGCCTGTGCCGTGGGCGTTGATGTAGATTTTTTCCGCATCAATCCCCTCCAAACCTGCCGCTGCAATTTGAATGGCCTTGCCGCTGGCAATGGCTTCTTCCGCGGGAGCCGTCACATGGTGGGCATCACAGGTGGAACCATAGCCCACCACCTCTGCATAAATGTTTGCACCACGGGCCTTTGCGTGTTCATATTCCTCCAGAATCACCGCACCTGCCCCTTCCCCCATGACAAAACCGCCGCGGCGTTTGTCGAAGGGCAAAGATGCCGCATTTGGGTCTTCGGAGGGGTTCAGTGCCATACAGGCCCCAAAACCCGCCACTGCCAGAGGAACAATGGCCGCTTCACTGCCGCCGCAGATGGCCGCTGTGGTATAGCCGTGGAGGATGGCTCTGTAGCCTTCCCCAATGGCCGTTGTGCCTGTAGCACAGGCGGTGGAAACCGCCACACAGGCATTCTGTGCGTTGTAACGGATAGCAATATTCCCAGCAGCAATATTGTTGATCATTTTTGGGATGGTCAGGGGAGAAACCCGTCTTTCCCCCTTTGCCATCAGGGTATTCTGGCCTTCTGTAAAGGTTTCAAAGCCGCCGATGCCGCTGCCGAAATAGACCGCCAGTTCCTCTGTATCAATATTTCCTTCCAGATGACTGTCTGCCATGGCTTCCCCAGCGGCACACAGGGCAAACTGAGTGAAACGGTCAACCTTTTTTGCCGCCATTTTATCCATATATGTTGTCGGATCAAAGTCCTTCACTTCCGCCGCCAGCTTGTATTTGCTTTCGCCGACGTCGTATCTTGTGATGGGGCCGATGCCGTTTTTTCCGTTTTTCAATGCTTCCCAGAAATCGGGTACGCTGTTGCCCACAGGGGTCACCGCACCGATGCCGGTCACGACTACTCGTTTCATCTTTTTCATTCCTTTCAGTCATGAAATTGCCTGCTTCGCAGTCACCTCTCATTCGTAATGCTTCGCATTACTCCTGCGTGGCTCGTCAAATATCTGCGAACATTCGTGCAAGCACGCCTGTTGCAGCTGCTTGACTCGTTTTTTCACACATACAAGCCACCATCAATTTTGATGACTTCGCCTGTAATATAGTCAGAATGTTCCGACGCTAAAAATAACGCTAATTTTGCCACTTCCTCTGCCTCGCCAAAGCGTTTCATGGGGATGGCTTCCATCAATGTGTTATTTGTCAAATCTTCTGTCATTTCTGTTGCAATAAAGCCGGGGGCGATGGCATTGCAGCAAACACCACGGCTTGCCAGTTCCTTTGCCACGGATTTTGTCAGGCCGATGACCCCTGCCTTGGATGCGGCATAATTGGCCTGACCGGGATTTCCCATCAGCCCCGAAACAGAGCTGATGTTGATGATCTTGCCGCTCTTCTGCTTCAGGAACAGGGGATATACCCCCTTTGTCATATAAAATGCGCCTTTCAGGTTGGTGTCGATGACTGCATCGAAATCCGCCGCCTTCATCATGGGCACCAGTTTATCTTTTGTAATGCCTGCGTTATTCACCAGAATGTGAATCCCGCCGAACTCCTTTGTAATTTCTTTCACCGTTGCCGCCACTGCGTCTGCATCCGCAACGTTACACTGATACGCTCTGGCTTTCACCCCCAGAGCCTCCAGTTCTTTCAGGGTTTCTTCCGCTTTCACCCTGTTTCCTGCGTACAGAAATGCAATATCTGCGCCGTTTTCCGCAAATTTCAGGCAGATGGCCCTGCCGATGCCGCGGGAACCGCCCGTCACCACTGCTGTTTTTCCTTTCAGCATCCCAGTTCCTCCTTCACTTTTTCGATTTCTTCCCCGTTGAAAACGCTGTAAACTACCGCTTCTGGCAGGATGCGTTTGATGAGTTTTTTCAGCGTATCGCCTACGCCCACCTCGATAAAGGTATCAAATCCGTCTT
>CALFPN010000077.1 GCA_937919015.1 uncultured Clostridia bacterium | reverse complement strand
TTTGCTGCGGCTTCGGTATCACCGCCCAAGCTCTGCAGCAAAGACGCAGAAAAGCTGGTTACAGTCTCCATATACTTATTGGCAGACATACCAGCTGTCTTAAAAGCGTTATTGGCGTACTCCTGCACTGTGTCCGCGCTTTCTTTGAACAGGGTTTCTACACCGCCTACCAGCTGTTCGTAGTTGGCGTATGCGTCAATCGCAGATTTCCCCAAAGCGGCAACCGCCGCACCTGCAACCGCCGCACCTGCAGCAATCGTTTTCATGGCGGCGGAGGTTTTACCGCCCAGATTTTTCAGCTTACCGGAAAAATCTTTATCATCGCCTAAAATCTTAATGATTACAGAGCCATTTTCTGCCAATGTGTTCACCTTCTTTCGTGATACACCATCGGCAACTCAGGCTCTACTTGGTATTTATCTTGATTTCAAATACTTTCTTGCATTTCCGCCCCTTACAGCGTAAAAAAAGCCCTTTACACACAGCATCCTTGTTGTATGTAATGGGCATTTCATAGCCGCAATAGGGGCATTTCACTTTATTTACTTCTTCCTGCATCCGATCACCTCGCTGACTTTGCCGTCACCCATCAGCGCAGCTTCCAGATCAGACAGCCGTTTTTCGATGCTATCAGGCAAAGGCAGTGCATATCTCTGCTTCATGGCATTGTAATAATTTTGCTGGGTCTGGGGCATTTTCGGATCGATTTCCGCAGCCCTGCAGTGCATGACCTCTTTCATCAGCGTATCTTTGCCAAGGCTTTCAAACATAGCCTTGAATTTCCACCAGTGCAGATATTCAATATCCGTCAGGTCAATGCCGTACTGCGCCATAAACGCCGCATAGATAAGCCCTGCATCATGGATAAAGGAATAAGCTGCCTGTTGTATAAAATCGTCACGTGCGGGCGGTCTGCGTCCCCTGTGGGGACGTTCTTTTTCCCCGCACTGCATGAACCAGCAAAGTTTTTCCACTGCTTCTTCCACATCCTCAGGGATGCAGCCGTAAAACAAACGCAGAGCCTGTTCCCCTTTCTCCACATCCGTCAGGCTTTCGGAAGAAAGAATCTCCTCCAGTTCCACAATATCGCGAAAATCAGAGGAGATCACATATTCTTCGCCGCCGATCAGAAAGGATACCGGAAGATTTCCGGTCAGAAGTTCTTTCATTTTCTTCTACGCTTTGCCCTTCTTGCAGCTCTGTTTTCAGCTGCTGTCTGCGCCATAGGCTGTACGGGAACAGGGCCTGTAGGGGATTCTGTTTTTTCTTTCAGATATTTTTCTGTTCTGCTGTTGTGGTATGCTGCTACTTCGTCTTTAATGTATGCAAACATATCTGTGCAGTCATAAATATCCAGCTCTCTTACGTCTTCGATAGCGTCCATGGTTTCTTCGCCCAGCAGATCATCCAGAATACCCAGCATAAAATCTCTGGCTGCTTCTGCACCTGCTTTCGCGTTTGCAGGGTCGTTACCCCAGATAACCATTTTATGACCGGCTTCTT
>CALFPN010000076.1 GCA_937919015.1 uncultured Clostridia bacterium | reverse complement strand
GGGAGTATCATTCTTGAATTCCTGTGTGATGACTGTATCCACGGGAGTCAGGAATTTCACGCATTTTTCTTCTGCTTTTTTCATCATATCCAGCGCATAAGGCACTTTATCTTCTTCCAGCAGGGAATTGCCGACTTTGCCGCCCTGTGCCACTGCAAATGTATATGCCATACCGCCGCCAATAATCAGGGTATCTACTTTTTCCAGCAGGTTATTGATGACATTGATCTTATCGGATACTTTAGAACCACCCAGAATTGCTACGAAGGGTCTTTCAGGGTTATTCACTGCGTTGCCCAGGAATTCGATTTCCTTTTCCATCAGATAACCAACTGCGGATTCTTCCACAAATTCTGTTACGCCTACTGTGGAGCAGTGTGCTCTATGGCTTGTACCGAAAGCATCGTTTACAAATACATCAGCCAGAGAAGCCAGTTCCTTGCTGTAGTTTTCTTCATTCTTTGTTTCTTCTTTTCTATAGCGTGTGTTTTCCAGCAGGACAACGTCGCCGTCTTTCATTGCCGCTACTGCCGCTTTTGCATTTTCGCCTACAACGTTATCATCTTTTGCAAAAACAACTTCTTTTTCCAGCAGTTCAGACAGTCTCTTTGCAACGGGAGCCAGAGACAGTTCGGGTTTTGCTTCGCCCTTGGGTTTGCCCATGTGGGAGCACAGGATCACTTTACCGCCTTCTGCTACCAGTTTTTTGATTGTAGGCAGCGCTGCTGTGATTCTGTTTTCATCTGTGATCACGCCATCCTGCAGAGGTACGTTAAAGTCACATCTTACCAGCACGCGTTTCCCTTTTACCTGTAAATCGTCAACTGTTTTCTTGTTCAGCATCTGTTTTTCTCCTTTCTGCTTCGACCATATCAGTCATACAATAAAATCTTTCCAAAATTTTTTATTCTATTTATAGTTTATAATATATGCATCTTGTTGGGACATAAAACGTCCCTCAAAAAATATTATACGATAAGAATCACTTTCCTGCAAGTCTCAACATTTCCATTGCAGCTTCTTCATCTGTCACAAAAATACCGTTGGGGATGCTGTGGCTGACTGCCAGCAAGCTTTCCGCTTTTTTCTTTCCTCCTGCAACCACGATGATGCAGTTCATTTTGTCGATCTCGTTGAAATCAATACCGATGGAGCGGGTCTGATAAACCACTTCGCCCTTTCTGTTGAAATAATAGCCGCAGGCCTCTGCAACCGCATTGTCTTTTTCCAGCTGTTTACGGATCTGATCCTCAAGATGACGTTTTTCCGCCATTTCCAGCGCATTGCCCACACCAAGCAGCAGGATATTTGCCTGTTCCATTTCTTTGATGGCATCGGCGATATCTGGGTCTTTTTTCATTTCATCCAGCACATGAGGGCTCAAATTATCGGGCAGGTGCAGCAGACGATAATCCGACTGCAGCTTATCTGCCAGTTTTGCCGCTAAGGTATCTGCCTGCAATTCCAGACGGCGGCCGATACTGCCTCTGGCAGGAACGACCAGTTTTGCCTTTCTTTCCAACCCCTCCGGCACTGCCTCAACCAGCTCCGCCATGGCAGAACCGCCGGCAATGGCGATCCGCAGGGTATCTTCTGTATTTTCAAAAAGTACTCTTGCAGCCAGCTGACCCATTTCCTTCTGAGCACGCTCGCTGTCGTCGCTGTCACCCTGGGCAATATATACCCGATTAGCACCCAGCGTATCTGCCAGTTTTTCTTCCAGCACAGACAAACCAGTCAGCGCAGAGAAAACCTGTTCCAGACCTTCCAGCACTTCCACACCTTCCTCTGTCAGACTCATGCCGATTTTGGAAACGTGTACCAGACTCTGCGCCGCAAGACGTTCAATCTCACTGCGCACCGTTCTTTCTGTCATACCAAGGGAAAGCACCACCAGGCGGCGTCCACAGGGCTGCAGCAAACGAACCGTTTTCAGCACACGGTAACGCTTCACCATTTCCTCCGTCAGATCTGGTGCAATTTTTTTCACCAGTTGTAAAGTATGTTCCATTGATTCTTTCTCACCTCATTTGGCTATATTTTGTCCCGCAATATATTTTTTGTCCCACCATAAGTAAAAAAAGAGGGCATGGAAGGCATGCCAACCCTTTCTTTTTTACCGGACGAGAATCAAGCCTGTTCAACTTTTACGGAATCATCTACATCATTATCTGTGCAGCAGCATTCACCGTCTTCACAGAATTCTTCTTCCAAATCATCCCAGTCGTAGTCCCAATCTTCTTCGTATTCGTCATCCATTTTTGTTTTCAGCAGGTAAACAACACCTACTGTTACAGCAATCAAAACTGCTGTTACCAGTGCGATCACAGCAAACAGTGTTTTTTTATCTTCGCCGTCTTTCAGAATGATGATTCTTTCTTTCAGACCATCAAAATTAGGGGCTGCTTCAAAATACTTTTTCATAATCGCATCTCTCCTTTGGATTTTATGATTTGCTTTCACCGAATTTTTTTCTCAAGAACTCTTTGTTCTTGCGCATCTCACTATATTCATAGTATGCCTTTTTCAGGATCTGGCGTTCATCGTTAAACTTCAGCAGATGGTAGGCCTCGTGGAATTTATAAAAACCGGCATCAGCGAAAAATTCCTCGCTCTGGGGCTTGCAGTAAAAAGAGTTTGCACTCATCAGATACCAGTGCACCGTTTTGCTGACGGTATCCTCACTGCCCTTGAAGGTATACTGGGTTTTGCCGACGTACTTGATGATTTCGCCGCTGGCACCGCTTTCCTCTTTAACCTCACGCAAGGCTGTCTGCCGATAGGTTTCGCCTTCCTCTACGGTTCCTTTGGGAAGGACCCAGCCCATGTATCTGCCGTTCTGGTTTTTATACAGCAGAAGGATCTTCCACTTGTATATGACGATGCCGCCGCAGCTTACTGCTTCTATCATCGTTTTCCCTCCGCCTTCTTCAATTTTCATATCTTCCCATAGTATATCTCTTTTTCATTTCTTTTTCAAGGGATTTCCAGAAAGATTCTTATTATTTTGGACTTTTTTCATCCCAGCGGGATATGTTTCGACCTTTTCTCATTAGTCTATGACAAAAAAGTCAATATTATGCATCTTTTTTTACCCAAAAAATACCCTATCACAAGGAATTTTATAAAACCTTTCTGTGTAATAGGGCATTTTTCACAATTTTCATTCTGTTTTGATGGCTGTCAAAGCACTTAATTTCATGGCCCGCTTCGCCGGCAGATAACCGGAAAGGATGCCGACTGCCGTGGCAAAACCCACAGCCCCCAACGCCAGCCAAAGGGGAATGGCAGACTGCATGGTACTGCCCTGCCCCGCCGCAATGCGGTTGACAACAAAGGATACGCCAAAGCTGACAACAATGCCTACGATCCCGCCGGAAAATCCGATCAGAGCCGCTTCCGTCAGGAACAGCCGCTTGATATCCCTGAGCGAAGCCCCGATGACCTTCATAATACCAATCTCTTTGGTACGTTCATAGATGGCCATGACCATGGTATTGGTGATACTGATCGCAGCCACCACCATGGAGATTGCACCGATGGCACCCAATACCAGACGCAGCATTTTCGTGGTCTCCTTCATGCTTTCCAGCTGATCCGTCAGGCTAGAAGCACGGAATCCCATATCCTTGATCTCCTGCTGTACCGCCTGCACACGGTCGATATCGTCTACTTTTACAAGGACTTCGCTGTATTCCTTGGATTTATTCTTTTCCGTGTTTTTATTGCCGTTTTTTTCTGCTTCCCATTCCTGTCTGGCTTTCTGAATCTCCTGCAATTCATCCATAGGCATGAAAACTGACCATGCATTGCCGCCCTCTGCCGATGTTTTGCCTACGGCCTGCATTTTGATGGGCTTAATGCTTTTATCGGCATGTTTTGTGCCATAATTCCAGTCATAGGAAACGTTGATGGTCTCATTCAGGAGATCCACCGCAGGGGGGTCCGCAGCATAACGCATTTCCCAGCTCAGCTTCGGGTCATAAAATTCCACGCCGCCGCCAAAAACAAGGGTCTTCTGGTCTCCCGCCTCCAATGGTCTGCCCTCTTCCACAGAATACCCAAGGGCAGCCATGGTATCTGGCTCGATGCCCATAACGCTGGCATCTGCCACATATTTTCCCACACTAAAATACAGATATTCCTGTATCACAGGGGAAACCGCCTCCACAGATTCGATCTGCCGGAACTGCTCTACCGCCTGTGCATTCAGCTCATTGGTCTTGTTCTCCTGTTTCATATCCCCCGTGGCATCGTCATAGACCATACCGCCACTGGGATAAACATTGATAACCTGCAGACTGCCCCAGCTTTCCAGCTGTTGGGCAAAGCCCCGATTCATGCCAATGCCGATGGAGACCATGACCACAATGGAGGCCGTACCGATGACAACCCCCAGCACTGTCAATGCCGTTCTGAGTTTTCGCTTCCATAGGTTCCGCAAAGCCATCAAAAAGAGATCTCTCGTACTCATAAGGACATCCCTTCTTCATCGTCCGTTACAATGACTTCTTCGTCCTCGTAGTCATCCGCATCCTCTTCGATTTCTTCCACATCACCGATGCTTTCGCCTGTGCTCTTGGGAGGTTCCTTCTGCTTTTTCACAAACAGTGCCAGTAAACCACCCAGTACTGCCAGCACACAAAGGGAAGTGATGATTTTTCCTGTATCCATAGCCCCATCTTCTTCCATGGGCATGTCTTCCGGAGCATATGGTTCCACAACATTCAAGAGCAGTTCTCTGCGTACTTCCACCAATTCCCCGCTGGGGTCTTCATAACTGATGACGATGGCAACAGGCACCTGTCCAATGGTGTTGGGAGAGAAGGTGGTTTCGAAATAATCACTGTCCCCCTGCTCCAGATTGCCGATAAAGGTGTTCTTATTGGCACATTCCACGTCACCTTCCACTTTAATCATCACATTGCTCAGGTTGACCTTGCCTGTGTTGTAATAACTGAAGGAAACGCTGACCGGCTGGAACTGTTCCACCGTATCGGGCACGGAAAATTCATCGATCTGCAAATCCGTCACCTGTTTTACATTGATGCCCAAAAGTTCTGCTGCCGTATATTCATTGCCCTTGCTGTCTTCATATTCAAAATTCACCGTCAGGGTATAGGTCTTCGGCTGGGCATCTGGCACCACATACAGCCTGAGGGATTTTTCCACCGTGCCCTTGGCGGGGATGGAATCAAAATAGAAGGTATTGCTGCTGTTGACAGGCGTAAAGATATTGCCGGATTTTTCATTATCAGAGGAGGTCTCCTCTGCCAATGTCAGGAACATTTTGATGTTGCTGACCGCCTTCTGCCTATGGGTATTCATCAGGGTCATGTTCAGGTCAAATTCCTCCCCTGCCATTACGATCAGAGGGTCGCATTTATAATCACTGACGATGATCTTGGGTTTGCTGCTCTTTTCATCATCATCGTTGTCGGGATTGCTTACATTGACACCGGCAAACTGGCGGAAGGTGGTCACTGCCGTACCGCCGGAGGTATATTCCACCGTAAATTCGATGGCATAATTCTGGGTGGAGGATTTGGCTGTTCCGGCAAAGGTGAAGGACTGATGGCTGCTGGCACCGGGGGCCAGTTTATCCACGGTTTTCATGCTGCCGGATTTGGGAACTACCGCAGAGGCGTCCACAGGGCTTGCTGTGATGACAATATCCTTCGCTGCTACCTTGCCACCATTATACAGGTCAAAGGAAACGGTGAAGTTCTGATTCACACCATACACCCCGCCGGGTTCTTTCATATTGCGAATGGTCAGGTCTGCCTTTCTGCCTGCCACACCGCCGACATTGATATAATACTGATTTGTCTTTTCATATTCCTTGCCAAATTCATCCTGATATTTCAGTTTGATGGCTACGGGGTAATTGCCCGCCGCCATATCCGCCGCCGCCACCAGTGGGAAGGCAAAATGCACCTTTTCCTTCATAGCAATCTTGGAGACCATTTTGCTGTTGAAACCGCCGGTCAGACTGATTCCTTCTGTGGTCAGGTTGTCCAACGAAATCTCCACCTGATACATATCCTGTCCGCCGTTGTTGATGACCACACCCTTCAGATCGGCACTGCTGCCGGGGGTCATGGTTTCCGGAGAAAGATTCATATCCTGCAGGGCAAAACTGGGTTCCAGATCAAAGCCCTTAATCTTCAGATAAATGGTAGTTGTGCCGCTGTGCGCCTCGCCTCCGGCACTGTTATAAGTATAGTCGATGGGCAGGCTATAGCTGGGCTCTTCCACATTGCCGTCTACTGTTACATGCAGAACTGCTTTTTCCACCCCATTGACACCAATGGTTCCCAGATTTCCGCTGCCCTGCGCCTTTACGCGGAAAGGAGAAATGCCGGAAGGCACCCTTGGCTCAATATGTACTCTTTCCGCCACGCCGGAGCCTTTATTTTTCAGCTGCAGCTCAATCTTTGTGGTCTGTCCTGCCTCTACCTCATAAATACCATCCCCGCTGACAACGATGGCTGCGTCTCCGTCATCGGCAAAGCCCGTCACACACTGCCCCGCCGCCATGCAGAACACCAGCATACACGCAAACAGCCGTTTCATCCACCTTTTACACATGTTCACCCGCTCCTTTTTCCCTTACTCTTTTTTCTATCCGTTCGATCTTCCCATCCTGCAGCACCACCACACGGTCAGCGTATTCCGCCAATTCCAAATCATGGGTAACAATGATGAGCGTCTGCTTATTTTTCTTCGCCATACCTGTGATCAGATCCATCATTTCATAGGTCGTTTTGGTATCCAGATTCCCCGTAGGCTCATCCGCAAAAATCACCGGAGGTTCATTGACAAAAGCCCTTGCAATACTCACTCTCTGCTGCTGGCCGCCGCTCATTTCAAAGGGCTTATGGCCCGCTCTGTTTCCCAGCCCCACCGCTTCCAGCATTTCCATGGCTTTCTCGTTCCTCTCTTTTACAGAAACCCCCCGAAAAATCAGCGGCAACGCCACATTTTCCAGTGCTGTCAAAGTAGGCAGCAGATTATAGGACTGAAACACAAAGCCCACATATTCTCTGCGGAAATTGGCCAGCTGATCTTCGTCCATCCGTTCCATGTGCTTTTTATGAAAGATGATCCTGCCCGCAGTGGGCTTTTCCAGCCCTGCCATCAGATTCAAAAGGGTCGATTTGCCGGAGCCGGATTTCCCCAGCAGGCAGCACACCTCCCCCTGATGGATATTTAAAGAAACACCATCAACGGCATGGATGGCTTCATTGCCCATCTGATATATTTTTTTCACATCTCTGATGCGGATGATAATATCCTCCATGGTCATACCTCCCTTGGGAATTCCTGTTTTTCCGGTAGCTTTTCCCATTTTCATAGTAGCACAGTATGGCTATAAAACAAAGGGGGAAATCCTTACGATTTTCTTAACACCGCCATGAAAAAACCACCCTCTATGATAAGGATGGTTTTTATTGGGCAAAAAGTTTGCCTCAGCCTTTTTTATTTTTTATCAAATTCACGTTCCATGTTCACTTCATCCATCTGATAACCACGAACCCCTTCTGTGGGATCATCGGTCAAGGCCTCTCTGCTGAAGGTGTTGACCCGCTGAATCCCTCTGGCATCGTGAAAAATAGAGGCCGCCCCATTGGTACAGCCGCCCTTGCAGGCCATCCCTTCGATCAGATTTTCGGGCAGTTTGCCGAAGGAAGCCAGTTTCAACGCCTTAATACATTCATCGATACCATCGCAGCGCAGAGGATTGATCTCCACATTCAGTCCTTCCAGCTTCGCTACACGGCGTACACTTTCCGCAACACCACCGGTTCTTGCAAAAATCCTGCCGTAGGAAGAAGGTTCCCCTGCTTTGATTTCTTCCAGATTTTCCAGATCCAGATTTTTACCGTCAAACATGGCTCTCAGTTCTTCAAAGGTCAGCACATAATCGATGACGCCCTGTACGTCAGGCTGCTTAATCTCTACTTTTTTTGCGGTACAGGGGCCGATAAATACCACCTTCGCCAGAGGGTCTTTTGCCTTAATGGCTCTGCCCATGGCGATCATAGGGGAAACAGTGGTAGAAACATGATCCATCAGGTTGGGATGGTTCTTTCTCACATAATCCACAAAGGCAGGACAACAGGAAGTGGTCTTCCATTTCTTTTCGCCGATGGTATGGGCAAATTCCTCTGTTTCCGCAATGGCTACCATATCACCACCGATGGCCGCTTCCACCACATCATAGAAGCCCAGTTCCTTGATGCCGGCAAAGACCTGCCCCACCTTCACATGGCCAAACTGGCTGGCAACGGCCGGGGCAACGGCTGCATATACATGATAGGTCGTATTATTAAAGGAATCCCGTAAAAGATGCAGCACATTCATTACAAAGGATTTATCCACGATGGCACCGAAAGGACACTGATGGACACAGGCACCGCAGGAAATGCATTTATCGTGGTCGATCATGGCTTTTCTGTTTTCGTCCATTTTGACTGCGCCAACGGAGCAGGCACGCATACAGGGACGCATAACCTCACTGATGGCACCAAAGGGGCAGTTCTGTTTGCATTTGCCACATTCGATGCACAGCTCCTGATTGATATAGGCTCTGTGATTCACGATGGAAATGGCCCCTCTGGGACAGTTTTCCTGACATTTATGACCCAGACAGCCGCGGCAGGAGTCGCTGACTACAAAACGGTCAATGGGACATTCATCACAGGCAGAATCCAGTACATTGATGACACGGTCATGCTTCGAAGGTTCCAGCACCAGATGCACACGATCCTCAATAATATGGCGTTCCTTATAAATACAGCAGCGGAACATGGCCTTTGGGCCGGGAATGATGGCCTCTGCAATATCTCTTTCCAGAAAAGGCCCTTTCACCAGCGTACCGCTGTAAAAACGGTTTGCCACCTCTTTATTTACCAAGTATTTGATATATTGTACATTACTTTCAAATTCTTTCATACCTTCCCAACCCCCTTGAAAAAGGACATCATAAACAAAAGCGCATGTCCGGGATCACACCTATGCAGTTCAGGAACATACGCTTATTTTTCTTTCGATCTGCAGGGAAATTTACAATTTATCCCTTTTCTGTCATTCTAGCATAGATTTGTTTCGCATGCAACTTAATTCCTTGAGAATATCGACTATATTCTTAGAAAGAAAGAAGCCTCTATTTGTATGAAACTAACAGAGACTTCTTTTGTATAAAATTATATTTCTACATCATTTTTTACCAAGGGTATGGAAACGATCATGGTCGTTCCCTTTCCGAGGGCACTTCTGATTGTAACCTTTCCCTGATGCAGAGCCGCCCCATTTTTTACAATGGAAAGTCCCAGACCGGTGCCTCCGTTTACCGCAGAGCGGCTGGCATCCACCCGATAGAAACGCTCAAAAATACGTTCCTGTTCTTCCTTGGCGATACCAATCCCCGTATCTGTCACTTCTAAAAGGGCATTGTTCTTTTCTTCCCTCAAAGTCATACGCACCTCGCCATTCTGTTTATTATAACGAATGGCATTATCACAAAGATTATACACCATTTCCGTCAGAACAGACCTTACGCCCCAGAAGCGCAAAGGTGCAGCCTCCACGATCAGCCGTACCTGTTTCTTTTCTGCCGTAGACTGCAGCCGCTCCGCCGTTTCCTGCAAAAGGGCATCCATTTCCACCCATTCCTTTTCCAGAAAACATTCCTTTTCATCCAGCTTGGAAAGCTTGATAATATCCTGGATCATAGTGATAAGCCTCTGGGCTTCCTCATAAATCTTTCCTGCAAAATGCCCCATGTCCTCCGGCCGCACCATGCCGCTTTTCATTATTTCCGCAAAACCGGAAATAGAAGTCAGCGGTGTTTTCAATTCATGGGAAACATTCGCTGTAAATTCCCGGCGCAGCTTTTCTCTGTTCTCTTTCTCCGTAGCATCAAAAAGCACAAGGATCACACCGGCATTTTTCCCCTCGTGAAATACGGGATTAGCAAACAATTCGCAGACTCTGCCGCTCAGTTCCAGCTTTTCCTCCCGATGTTCTCCTTTCAGGGCTGTTTCTACCCCGCGGCGGAAGGTCTCACTGCGGTTTAGCTGGAACACATTCCATCCTTCCTCTACTTTAGAAAGCCCCAAAAGACGCAAGGCACCTTCATTATAGGAAAGCACTTCCCCCTCTGCATCCAGAACCAGAAGCCCTTCCTGCATATTTGCTGTAATGGTGTCGAATTCTTCTTTTCTGCGGTTCAGTTCTGCCATCTGCCGCTGGATCTGTCGGTTTTGGGTGGCCATTTTCCGCAGAAGCGGGCTCAGTTCATCATAGACTACGGCATTTTCCGGATGCTCCAAATCCAGTTCATTGATAGGCTGGGTAATGAGCTTTGCCGTTTGGAAGGCAAGAAACAGAGAAACGCCGCCGATGGCAATCAAGATCAGGATCAACGGATAGGTCATGGTAAAAAATACGGTCAGGATGCTGGCCGTTTCAATGGAAAGGCGCACCACACTGCCATCCTCCAGACGAACGGCGCAATACCATGTTTTTTCCGAAAGGGTTGCCGAATAACGCTCCCCTTCCCCATGGCCTGTGCGAAAGGCTTCCTGTACCTCCTCTCGGTCGGCATGATTTTCCATCTGCCCTTTCCTTGCAACAGTATCAAACAGGACGGCACCATCGGCACCAATCCATGTGATACGGCTATTGATCAGATGCACCTGATCCAGATCATCAAAATAAGCCGCTCCCTCATTCTGGATGCCAAGAGCGATATATTCCGCCTCACGGCTCAGTTCCTTTCTGGTCTCCATAGAGGTGTAACGGTACATCATGCCCATAATAAGAGCAGTAACGGAAAACATCACTGCCAAGGCCACCAGAAAGATGGAACGAAAAATACGTTGTGTCACAGATTTCCACCTACTTTATAGCCAACACCGCGAACCGTTTCGATATATTCCCCGCATTCCCCCAGCTTCTGGCGCAGGGTACGGATCTGCACGTCTACCGTCCTGTTT
>CALFPN010000075.1 GCA_937919015.1 uncultured Clostridia bacterium | reverse complement strand
GTAGGCGAAGGCGAAATTGCCAGCCAGTTTGCTTATACAGGTAAGGCGGCAGCCTCCAGACAGGTTTCCATCGTGCCGACAGTTCCCGGTAAGGTCACAGATTTCAATTTTGATGTAGGCGATGAAGTAGGTCAGGGTGCCGTTTTGTTTACAGTGGATACCATTGACCTGAACAACAGCCTGCGCGGGGCAGAAGCCGGCTATAACGTGGCAAAGCTGGCAAGAGACAATGCAAAGAATACATATGAAAACAATAAGCTGCTTTTTGATGAAGGCATTATTTCCAAAGCGGAATATGATCAGATCAAATATGCCTATGAAGCGGCAGAAGCCCAGCTGGCTTCTACGCAGGTGCAGATGGATACCCTGAAAAAATCCATCGCGGACTGTGCGGTAACTTCCCCTCTGACAGGCGTGGTTACCCAGAGAAATGTAGAAATCGGCGGTTTTGCATCCTCCGCATCTCCTGCTTTTGTGGTGATGGATCTGTCTACCATCAAAGTGGAAGTTGGCGTTTCCGAACAGGTGCTGAATACTATTAAGATCGGCGATAAAGTAGACGTTACTATGACAGCAGTTTCCGAGCTGCCTCTGGAAGGTATCGTTTCCACAGTATCCCCCGCAGCAGGACAGACAGGCATGTATACCGTTAAGATCGAACTGGATAACGCCAAGGGTCTGATTAAATCCGGCATGATGGCAGAGGTAAACTTTACAGCGGAAAAAGCGGAAGATACCATTGTTCTGCCTCGTAACGCAGTTATCACAAAAGATGATGAAAGCTATGTATATGTGGTAAAAGGCGATAAAGTGAAGAAAGTCGCTGTTGAACTGGGCATTGAAGCTGCAGATACCATTGAAATCAAAAAAGGTCTGAAAGACGGCGATAAAGTTGTAACAAAAGGCCAGACATATATCTCCGACGGCGAAGAAGTGAATGTAGTCAACGCGAACGGAAAAGATAAAACAGAAACAAAAGCAAAAAAAGCAGATAAAAAAGAAGTAAAGGGGGAATAATTGCATGTTCTCCAAGCTTTGTATCCGAAAACCCGTGACCACCATTATGGTCACTCTGATGGTGTTTATTGCAGGTATCCTGTCCTATACCAATCTGGATCAGGCACTGATGCCTGATATGGACCTGCCTATCGCCGTTGTTGCAACAACTTATGTAGGTGCGTCCCCTGAAGAAATCGAAAACCTGATTTCCAAACCTCTGGAAGAAGGCATGGGTTCTATCGCAAACGTAGATACCATCACTTCCTATTCCGCAGCCAATATGTCTATGGTACTGCTGCAGTTCGTAGACGGTACGGATATCGATATGGCTGCCGTAGATATGCGAGATAAACTGGACCAGATCAAATCTACTCTGCCCGATGCGGCCGGTGATCCTATGGTAGTCAAAATGGATATCAACGCCATCCCTATTATGCTGGGCGTGCAGGCAGATAATCTGGATCTGAACTCCCTCCACGAAATGCTGGAGGATAACGTCGTGAACCGACTGGAACGTATCGAAGGGGTTGCCTCCGTTGACCTGTCCGGTGGTATCGAACGTGAGATCCGTGTAACCGTTGACCCTGCAAAACTGGCAGGCTATGGCCTGACCACAAGCACCATTTCCGGTATGCTGGCGGCAGAAAACATGAACCTGCCCTCCGGCTCTCTGGCACAGGGGGATACCACAGTATCCATCCGCACCATCGGTGAATTTACAAAAATTCAGGATATTCAGGATCTGCCCATTCCTACAGCTACAGGCGGCGTGGTACATCTGAGTGACGTTGCCCGCGTAGAAGAAGTAGAAGCAGACAGAAGCTCCTTCTCCTACATCAATGGTGAAAAAGGTATCATCATTTCCGTTGACAAACAGTCTACAGCCAATCTGGTAAAGGTTTCCGATGCCCTGAAAGCGGAGATCGAAGACCTGCAGAAAGACTATCCTGAACTGGAAATCTATATGCTGACAGATACAGCAGAATATATTGAACTGTCCCTGTCCAATATCACAGAAACAGCCTTTCTGGCAGCGTTCATCGCTTTCTTCGTGCTGTTTCTGTTCCTGAAAAATGCAATTACAGCGGGTATCATCGCTGTTTCCATCCCCACATCCATCATGGCGACATTTGCCCTGATGTATGTGACTGGTATCAATATGAACATGATCTCTATGGGTGGTGTCGCCATCGGTATCGGTATGCTGGTAGATAACTCCGTTGTAGTTCTGGATAGTATCTATCAGTATTACGAAAGAGGCTATACCCCTGCGGAAGCGGCGGAAATTGGTGCCAAGGAAGTATCCATGGCGATCACAGCGTCCACACTGACAACCGTAGCCGTATTTATCCCTCTGGCAATGCAGGGCGGTACCACAGGCGCGATGATGCAGAACCTGTCCTTCACCATCGTATATGCCCTGGTAGCATCCGTAGTGGTCGCGCTGACCTTCGTGCCTATGGCATGTGCATTGCTGCTAAAGAAAGAAACAAAGACTATTGTATGGAAAAATATGAAATTCCTGTCCTTTCTGGATCACTGGGATGCAGGGATCGATATGCTGTCCAGAAAATATGAAGTGATCCTGAAATGGGCACTGAGCCACAGAAAGAAAACAGTGATTACTGTGGTCGTTGTATTCATTCTGTCTCTGTTCTCTGTACCTCTGGCTGGTATCGACTTTATGGCGACCATGGACCAGGGCTCTGCTTCTATCACAGTAGAACTGCCCAATGGTACAGAACTGGATGCGACAGAAGAAACTACACTGGAAGTACTGTACCGTATTCAGGGTATCGAAGAAATCGATATGGTTTATGCCAACGTCGGTACAGGTATGATGAGTGCCGGTGAAAACTCTGCCTCCATCACAGTGAACCTGGTGGAAAAGGATGACAGAAAACGCTCCACTGATGAAGTCTGCGAAGAGATCGAAGGTCTGCTGGCAGATATTCCCGGTGCAGAAATCACAGTTTCTTCCTCCAACTCTGCTATGGGCTCCATGGGCGGCAGCGGTGACGTAACCATGAATATCTATGGTTATGACGCAAAAACACTGATCGGCGTGGAACAGGATCTGGTGCCTTATCTGGAAGAAGTGCCCGGTCTGTCCAATGTAGAAGGCTCCACTGGTGAAACAGTACCCGAAGCCATGATCGCTATCGACAGAGGCAAGGCTTCTCAGTACGGCATCACAACAGCATCCGTAGCTGGTGCCCTGAATACAGCCATCTCCGGCTCCACAGCAACAGAGTATAAAGTAGACGGTACAGAAATCGACGTTGTTTTGCGTTATGATACAGAACAGGTGAACTACCTGACAGACCTGAATGACCTGACTGTAACTTCTGCTATGGGTACACAGGTACCTCTGAGCAACTTCGCTACTATCACCATGGGCGAAACAGCAACCACAATCATGCGTGAAAACCAGAAAAACTATATCACCATCAGCTGTGATGCAGAAGGTCTTTCCGGCGGCGAAGCCCAGGAACTGGTGGTAAACGCCATGGAAGATTTTGAACTGCCTGATGGCTGCCATTATGAATTCGGCGGTATGACAGAAATGATGAATGAATCCTTCCAGAAACTGGGTCTGGCAATGGTAGTTGCAGTCCTTCTGGTATACATGATCATGGCATCTCAGTTCGAATCCCTGCGTTATCCTTTCATCGTAATGTTCTCCATGCCTCTGGCGATCACAGGTGCCATCCTGGGTCTGCTCATTACAGGTAATACCATCACAATGCCTGCCATGATGGGCTTCGTTATGCTGGTCGGTATGGTAGTTAATAATGGTATTGTACTGGTTGACTACACAAACCAGCTGATGGACCGCGGTATGATATGTTATGATGCCCTGACCACAGCAGGTCCCCGTCGTCTGCGCCCGATCCTGATGACAACACTGACAACGGTTCTGGGTATGGTGCCCATGGCACTGGCAACCAGCGAAGGTTCCGAAATGATGCAGGCACTGGCCATCGGCGTTATCTTCGGTCTGACTCTGTCCACAGTGGTAACACTGGTATTCATCCCTGTTCTGTATATGTGGATGAATGAAAGAAAACGGAAAGCAAATGCGAGAAAAGCTGCAAAACGTATTGCGAAAAACGCAAAACTCCATGCGGAAGAGCTGGCGAAGGAAAGAGCCGAAGCACAGGCTTGATTGCATCAGATCAAATAAAGAGATAAAAGCGGAGAAGATTTTTTGAACGGATGATTTGACGAAACTGCTTGCAGGCGGAGTCAAAGCATATTCAAAAAGGATTTGCGGAGCAAATCAGCCTTAAGCCGATAAGGCTTAAGGCGTTTGCTATTTAAGAAGGAGGGAATTCCATGAAGATCGGTTTGGTTTTGGAGGGTGGTGCCAACCGCGGTGTGTTCACCGCCGGTGCCATTGATTTCCTGCTGGAGCAGGGCGTAACCTTTGATTATGTGATCGGCACTTCCGCCGGTGCCTGCAATGCCATGAATTTTCTGGCAGGGCAGAAGGGCAGAGGTCGCGACAGTATGATTCTGACAGATAAAAAACTAAATTATTTTGGGATGAAGACCCTTTTCAAAACAGGCCATTATTTTGATCTGGACTGGTCGTTTCGGGAATATCCCAATCGTTATTTTCCCTTCCATTATGAAGAATATTTCGATAACCCCACAGAAAGGGAATTTGCCTCCACCAATTGCCTGACAGGGAAAGCGGTGTATTTTACCGACCGTGGGCATGACAGGGAATACCTGATGCAGATCGGCAAGGCGTCTTGTTCCCTGCCCGGCATGACCGCCCCGGTAGAGGTGGAAGGTGTGCCCTATGCCGATGGGGGTGTGGCCGATTCCATCCCCGTCAAGCGAGCCTTGGCAAAAGGCTGTGATAAGGTCATCGTCATCGAAACCCGAAGAAAAGAATTCCGCATGAAGCTTTCCAAAAGTACGAAACTGGTGGCAAAAATGAGCGGCAGAAAGTATCCTGCCCTGAAAGAAGCCATGCTGCACCGCCATGAAAACTATAATGCCACGCTGGACTTCATCCACGCAAAGGAAGCGGAGGGCACGGTATTTTCCATCCGCCCCGAAATGCAGGAGGTCAGCCGTACGGAAACGGATTACCATAAGCTGATGAAATTTTATCACCATGGTTATCAGCAGATGAAGAAAGCCTATCCTGCATTGCAGAAATTGATGGCAGAGGAATGATTTCTTACATTTTTCTGAATTTTCCATGCATTACCTATGCAAAAGACTCTGCTATATGCTATCATACCCCTAACTGCAATGTCTGATTTTGTAGAAAGGGGTATTTTTATGAAACAAAAAGGGGCTTTCCTCTTTCTTTGTTTTCTGGCCTATGCTGTCATCGGCTGGTGTTATGAAGTCGTGCTGGAAGTTTTTATTTACCGATGGGGATTTTCCAACAGGGGCTTCCTCTTT
The DNA here is from genome assembly GCA_937919015.1 of uncultured Clostridia bacterium. GTDB lineage: Bacteria > Bacillota > Clostridia > Lachnospirales > Anaerotignaceae > Anaerotignum_A. The sequence continues at coordinate 664 of CALFPN010000075.1, read as the reverse complement.
GGGCCTTATTGCCCTGTTTATGGGTTTGGAGCGTTATTGCTGCTGTTCTGTTTGGGCAAATGCAAGAATCAGCGGAAATGGTACAGCCCTCTGCTGGTGTTTCTGGGGACGGTGTTCCTGACAACGGCTCTGGAACTGGCCACCAGCTATGCCATGGAGGCAGTCATCGGCTACTGGCAGTGGGATTATACCAAATATGCCATCCAGTTTGATGGGCGTATTGCCCTGAACCCCAGTGTTCGTTTTGGTCTGGGCGGTTTGTTGTTTCTATATGGTGTGCAGCCTGTTCTGGAAAAAATCTTTGCCTATCTGGGAGAAAACCGATGTAAAAAGGCGGCAGCGGTATTATTCAGTGTGGTTTTCATTGATTTTATTGCCACGATGGTGTATCGTGTTCTGTAAGGAAATGGTTGGATAAAGGAGACAAATCTATGGCAATGGAGAGAATTGATAAGATCATCGCTTCGCAGGGGCTCTATTCCCGCAGCGATGTGAAATACATGGTAAACCGGAAACGTATCACCATCGACGGCAAGGTGGTCACCTCTGCCAGCCAGAAGGCCGATGTGGACAAAAATGAGATCCTGCTGGATGGGAAGCCTTTTGTGGTGAAAAAGCAGATCTATCTGATGCTCCACAAACCCAAGGGCTATGTTTCCGCCAC
>CALFPN010000074.1 GCA_937919015.1 uncultured Clostridia bacterium | reverse complement strand
CTGACATCAGACCAGGATTTGATTTCTGCGGTGGAGTTGATGTAACAGACAACTGCCAGATCGTTATATTTGGCTCTGACTTCGTCCACTTCTTCTTTTGTTACCATGTGAGCCATGGGGCAGTCTGCCAGTGCGTCGGGCATCAGCACTTTTTTATTGGGGCTCAGCAGGACGCCACTTTCTCCCATGAAGGAAACCCCGCAGTAAACGATGACAGGATTGGGCAGACCTGCGGCAATTTTGCTGAGGGCAAAGGAATCCCCTACATGATCGGCGATTTCCTGTACTTCGGGTTCGACGTAATAATGGGCAAGGATAACAGCATCTTTCTTGTCTTTCCAGCGTTTGATTTCGTCTTTGATGTTCATGATTTTCCTCGATTCTGTGTGTTCTAAAAAGCAAAGCGTTGGGTTTTACACATGTCAAATATTGTAGCACATTTCATTTCAGGTGACAAGACAGGTGAAACAAAAAAGTATGCGGTTTTTACGGAAAACAAAAAAAGACCTCCTATGATAGTCATAGAAGGTCTTTCGCGTGTTTTCAGAATAGGTTATTCGTTCCAGTAATCTGTACCGTTCACACCGATATCGGAAGCGCGGAAAGTGGGATTTTTGCCGTCTTTTTTCTGGTTTATGTAGTCTGCCAGAGCTTTGTAGGCTGTTTTGCCCAGAATCAGGCAGACAGGAACGTTGATCAGAGCCATCAGACCCATCAGAACGTCGGCCAGATCCCATGCAAGACCGGCGGAGAACTGGGCACCCATAAAGATGATCACGACGGCCAAAAGACGGTAGAACAGCATGAAGCCTTTGTTCTTTGTTGCGTCTTTATACAGGTAGCTGATGTTCATTTCTGCATAGAAGTAGTTGCCCACCAGTGTAGTGAAGGCAAACAGTGCCAGAGCCAATGTGATAAATACGCTGCCGGCAGGACCGAAGTTTGCGATCAGGGAATCCTGAATATAGGCAGCATTCATGGTATTGCCTGTGGCATCGATGTAGTTTGTCGCATCCAGACCTGTGCACAGGATCATGAAAGCGGTTGCGGAACAGATCAGGATCGTATCAATGAATACGGACAGCATCTGTACCAGGCCCTGTTTGACGGGGTGGGAAACGTCAGCGGAAGCGGCTGCGTTAGGGGCAGAACCGATACCGGCTTCGTTGGAGTAAAGACCTCTCTTAATACCATTCATCATTGCTGCACCCAAGAGACCGCCGAATACGGACTGTGTGCTGAAGGCTTCGCTGAAGATTTTTCCAAATACGATGGGCAGGTTGCCGATATTCATGATGACAATTACCAGAGATGCCAGAATGTAGATACCGGCCATGATGGGTACCATGAATTCTGTTACTTTGGAGATACGTTTGCCGCCGCCCAGAATAACGATGCCGGCCAGAACTGCGATCGCTACGCCAATATAGAGGGAGGAACCTTCTCCGGGTACATAGACCTTGATGAAGTCTGTCATGTTGAAGGATGCCAGTGCGTTGAAGCCGCCCATGTAGGTCAGGATCAGGGCAATGGCAAACAGGCCGCCCAGTGCGGGAGAGCCCAGTGCCTGTTTGATGTAGTAAGCAGGACCGCCGTAAGAGCCGTGTTCCCCTTTTTGTTTGTAGATCTGCGCCAGTGTGGATTCCACAAAGGCAGAAGCACTGCCGATGAGGGCGATCAGCCACATCCAGAACACAGCACCGGGGCCGCCGGCGATGATCGCACCTGTAACACCAACCACATTGCCTGTGCCAACGCGGGATGCAGTGGATACCATCAGTGCCTGAAAGGAGGAGATGGATTCCTTATCGGAACGTTTTTCCGTAATGACACGGATAGATTCGCCAAACAGGCGGAACTGCACAAAGCCTGTGCGAACGGTGAAATATAAACCTGCTGCGATCAGCAGGGCGATCAGGATATAGCTGTAAAGCCAGCCGCTGATCGAGCTAATGATGCTTGCAAATGTTTCCATTATGAAAGTTGCTCCTTTCGAAAAATTTATTTTTATGCATTACGTCCATTTAATATATTAAAGGAAAGAACAATTTTCGTCAAATGTTTTTGATGCAAAGGGAAGAATTTGCTTGACAGGATACAAATACTGGAAATTTGCTGTTTTTTCGTAGGTACAAGAGGAATGGATTGTATTTGTTTGTATACGAAATGTTTTTCTGTGGCGGAAAAATGTTTTTGAAAAAAAGACAAAATCTATTGACAATTGAAAATTTTTTGTTAAAATCAATATATCTTACAGAGAGCACATTTGTTTCTGGCAGGAAAACGAAAGAAAACGGAGGAGAAAATCATGGCGGAATTAGCAAGAAAGATCGCACTGCTGGGGATGGGCACTGTCGGCAGCGGTGTTTATCAGATTATTGAGAAGCAGAGGGCAGAAATGCCTTTTAAGGTTGGAGCAGAACTGGAAATTGTAAAGGTTCTGGTGCGGAATAAAGCAAAATATGCAGAAATCGTTCCTGCGGAAAAACTGACAGACAACTGGGAAGATGTCATCAATGATGACAGCATCGATATGGTGGTAGAAGTGATGGGGGGCATCGAACCTGCCCGTACATATATCAAGGCGGCACTGGAAAAAGGCAAGCATGTGGTAACAGCCAATAAAGATCTGATGGCGATGCACGGCCATGAATTGTTGGATATTGCTGCAGAAAATCGCTGCGACCTGCTGTTTGAAGCGGCGGTTGCCGGGGGTATTCCTATCATTCGTCCTTTGAAACAGTGTCTGGCAGGCAATAATATCACAGAGGTAATGGGGATCATCAACGGTACCACAAACTTTATCCTGACAAAAATGAAAGAAGAAGGCATGGATTTTGGCGAAGCCCTGCAGCTGGCAACAGATCTGGGTTATGCGGAAGCAGATCCCACTGCCGATGTGGAAGGGTATGACGCAGGCCGCAAGCTGGCCATCATGGCTTCCATTGCGTTCCATACACCCGTGACTTTCGACGATGTTTATACAGAAGGGATTACAAAGATCACAGCAAAAGATATGCGCTATGCCAAGGAGCTGGGCTGTACCATCAAACTGCTGGGCATTGCGAAAAATACAGATACAGGTATCGAGGTAAAGGTTCACCCCACCCTGATTCCCGAAAGCCATCCGTTGGCTGCGGTAAATGATGCCTTCAATGCTGTTTTCGTGCACGGTGATGCAGTGGATGATGCCATGTTTTATGGCCGTGGTGCAGGCAGCCTGCCTACAGGCAGTGCCGTTGTGGGCGATATCATGGACGTAGCAAGAAATATGCTCTTTGATGCCAATGGCCGTATCGGCTGTAGCTGCTATAAAAATACACCGATCAAGAGTATCGGGAACACGACAAGCAGCTATTATGTGCGTATGAAGCTGGAAGACAGAGCCGGCACATTAGCAGCTTTGGCCGGTGTATTTGGCAGCAATGAGGTCAGCATTTCCATTCTGCTGCAGAAGGCAAAGGTGGATGACACAGCGGAAATTGTTATTGTAACTTATGATGTGGAAGAAAAGAAATTCAGAGATGCCATGACGGTTCTTTCCGGCATGTCCATGGTGAAAGACATTTGTTCCATCATCCGCGTATATCAATTGGGGGATCATTGAAAAGAAGAAAAATATTGGGAAAGGCGGCGAAAAAGGCCGCCTTTTTTGCGGTTAATTTGTTAAGAATGACGGATGGCATTTCCTGAACGGGAATGATATGATAGTTGAGAAATAAAAAAGGGGGGAAATGAAATGAAATATTTTACCAAAGAATGGTATGAAGCATGGCGAAATGCCGGCTGGCATCTGAATATGTCTGTGTCTAAAAATGCGGAAGAGTTTTCCGATGACTATTATAGAGACCTGTATACACGCCGCCGCCGTGCTTTTGTGAAGGAACAGAAGGAAATGGCAGAGGCAAAAGGGGAAGTCTTTGATAAGGTGGCCGCAGAGGTAGCCTTCATGCAGCTGCATGAAAAAACCGTAACACGCATGGAAGAAAGTCTGCCTCTGGAAATCAGGGCAGAAGTAGCGGATATCCGTGTGCTGGCCTTGGATATTGCCACAAAAGAAGTGAGACAGAAGCTGAAGGTATGGTGCGAAGGCAATAAAAAAGAAGCTGATGAAAAGGCTGTCGGTTATGATGGTCTCAAACTGGAAGCAAATCTGCAGGATAGCGTGATCAAAACCATGGAAATGAAAGCAGAAACACTGACTTTTAAACTGGACTGTTCCGATGTGAAAAAAGTTGTATTTAAGAATTATAAGATTCTGGAACAGGGCGGCTACGTTTTAGGGGCAACATGGCTGAATCAGGAAGTGTATGAAACAGAAGGCGGCAGGGAATACCACATTCTGCTGCTGAAAAAAGACGGCAAACTGGCAGAAATGACTGTGTTTGCGGAAGAAATGATGACAGAGTGAACGAAGAGAACTCTGTTATCGGGAGGGCGGACGAGCTTTGCTCGGAGCACCGACCACTTTGAATTTGTAAAATCATATTTTACATAGAAAAAGGCGGACAAGCTGTCCGCCTTATTTTTATGTATGGCTTATTTTAAACGATGACAAAACGAGCAAAGCTTATTTTAAACCATCATTCATTACGAATGCGATCATTTCCATGTCTTCGTCTGTGTTGTTTTCCATGGAATGCCACTGACCCACTTTGATGGTGCATACATCGCCGGGGTGAACCTCTGTTTTGGAACCGTCATTATCCACGAAGGTGCCTACGCCCTTCAGGATATAGTAGGGTTCTGTATTGCCCACATGCTGATGCCAGCCGATGGAGCTGTGGGGTTTTACGATGACACGGGCAAACATGGTGCCGTGACCCATCAGGTCTTCCCCTTCCAGAATGTGGTGGATTTCTACGCTGCCTTTGCCGTCTCTCAGGCCTTCTACTGTAACGACTCTCTCTTTTTTGATCATAATTTTTTCTCCTCTCTTTTTATAAAACTCTCCGCATCCGCCACGCCCGAAAGGTTAAATATCGGGGTATATTCGCTGGCTGCCGAGGAACGTTTCTGCATGAAACCGTTTTTTAGACCGATTTTGAAAAAATGGTCTATGACTTTCTCATATTCGAAGGTGGTCAGTCTGCGGGATAATGCCTTGATCTCTTTTGCCTTGTGCATGGGAGTATACTGGCTCATGAGGGACACAAAGACATCCTCCCCCAGATGTTCCCGCACCCAATCCAGCACCAGAAAGCTGTCTTTGTATTGCCCGGGCAATACCAGATGACGGAGAATCATACCCTTTTGCAGGATACCGTTTTCGTCCGGAATATCTTTGCCCACCTGCCGGCGCATTTCCAGAATGGCTGCCGCCGCCGTTTCCCTGTAGTGGGGAGCCTTGGAATAGGCCAGACCCAGATCGTTGTTCCAATATTTGAAATCGGG
>CALFPN010000073.1 GCA_937919015.1 uncultured Clostridia bacterium | reverse complement strand
TCCTGAATACGAGTAACCAGTTTGAATCCTTCGGAAGTCAGGGGAATATTGATCTCCTGCTCCCGGAACAGAAGTCCTCTGGTTCTGTGCTTATCATCCTTCACCATACCGCAGACTGGAATCTCCATACCGAAAGCCAGCAGCACTTCTTCCGCTGCATGTACCTGTGTTTTGCCGCCGTCCATCAGGATCAGATCTGGCAGACGGGTAAAACCGGAAGTTTTCCCCTCCACTTTTTCCTTCATGGCATGGTTCAGTCGGCGTGTGATGACCTCCTTCATGGAAGCGTAATCATTGGGGCCGATGACTGTTTTTATTTTAAATTTGCGGTAGTCACTGTTTTTCGCTCTGCCGTCTTCAAAAACGACCATGGAACCAACTGATTCAAACCCCTGCGTGTTGGAAATATCGTATGCTTCCACACGCTGCAGTTTCCCTTCCAGCCCTAAAGCCTTTCGCAGTTCTTCCATGGCACCTTTGGTACGCTGTTCTTCTAGTTTCAGTTTTTCACCGAACTGTTCAAAAATCAGCATGGCATTTCGATGAGCCAGTTCTACTAATTTGTGTTTTTCCCCTTTCACAGGCACAGTCAATGTTACCTTGCTGCCCCTTCTTTCAGAAAGATACTCGGCGATCAGTTCCGTTTCCTCTTCCACCAAAGGTTCCTGCAGGATGATTTCCTTCGGCACATAAGCCGTACCGCTATAGAACTGCTTTACAAAAGCAGTCAGGATTTCCGCCCTGCTCTGCTCCTCAAAGGCAGTCAGGGTAAAGTTTTCCCTTCCGGTCATTTTTCCGCTGCGGATAAAGAATACCTGTACCAGACATTCCTCAAAGGCACGAACAAAGGCGATCACATCTGCATCTCCCAGCCCCGTGTTAGACATTTTCTGTTTTTCCGCCACACTGCGGATGGAACGGATTTTATCACGTAAAGATGCAGCTTTTTCAAATTCCATATTTTCCGCCGCCTGCATCATTTCCTGCTCCATCTTTTTCAGGATGGCATCGTGTTTCCCTTCCAGAAAATCCATGGCATCTCTGATATGAGCCTGATATTCCTCCTTCGGCACATTGCCGCTGCAGGGAGCCATGCACTGCCCGATATGATGGTTCAGGCAGGGACGTTCCTTCCCGATATCTCTGGGGAATACCTTCTTGCATTTGCGGATCGGAAACAGCTTGTGCAGGGTTTCCACTGTTTCTTTCGCCGCCAGAACATCGGTAAAAGGCCCATAATATTTTGCCTTATCCTTTTCCATGCGGCGGGTGATAAAAATACGGGGAAAATCCTCCTGCACCGTCACCTTGATATACGGATAGGTCTTGTCATCCTTCAAAAGAATATTGTAATAGGGATGGTATTTCTTGATAAGGTTACATTCCAGCAGCAAGGCTTCCATTTCGGAATCCGTCACGATATATTCAAATTCCTTGATGTTCGGCACCATGGACTGGGTCTTTACCGTCTGGTTTCGGCTGCTTTGAAAATACTGACGCACACGATTTTTCAGATTGATGGCTTTCCCAACATAAATCACATGACCATCAGCATCCTTCATCAGATAGACCCCCGGTTTCTGGGGCAGTTTTTTCAGTTCCTCCTGAATATCAAACATGACCTCACCTCTTTTCCTGTTTGTAAAAAAGGAGCGTTCTTTATCTCAAACGCTCCTTTATATTTTCTATTTAAAGTAATCTCATTTTTTTCAGAATTCTTGTCAGTTTGCCGCCGCCGGGCACCGCCTGCAGGTCTTCTTCCACGATACCTCTGATCAGAAGCATCACCAGACCATAGATAGCAATGGCTACGCAGATCGCCAGCAATGTGGCAATCGTATTGCTGCCGATCAGTTCGAAGAACAGGCGATAGCTGCCAATCGTACCAGCTGCCATGGCAACAGAACCGATGACAGGTTTCAGGAAACTGCCCATAAAGTCGAATCTTGTTCCTGTCAGTCTGGACAGCATGATGACATCAAACACACCTGCAACCAGATAACAGCCTGTTGTGGAAAGAACTGCACCCAGTACATTGACCGCAGGAATGCGGAT
>CALFPN010000072.1 GCA_937919015.1 uncultured Clostridia bacterium | reverse complement strand
GGGGATAACAGTCTGATAGAGAGAGAAATCCTCCGCCAGCATGTAGGGAGGGGTTTCCTCATAGCTTTCGCCGCAGACTTCTTCCAGCACTTTCACCAGTTCAGGGTCATTATCCACCACACGATACATATGGCGGAAAACCGCTTCCCCTTCACAGCCATAGCCTGCCGCTACGCCCTGCACCACTTCATGGACTCTGCGTTCCATGGTCTCATAGGCAACATCGCTGAAGGCACGCATAGTACCTTCCAGTTTCACTTCCTTGGCAATGATATTGCAGGCTTCGCCCCCATGGATGGAGCCGAAGGTCAGCACACCGCTGTCCAGAGGGGAAACGTTACGGCTGATGATGGTATGGATGGCAGTGATGACCGCCCCTGCCGCCAGAACCGCATCATACCCCAGATGGGGCTGGGCGCCGTGGGCGCTGGTACCGCGGATATGGAGGTCTACTTCCCCGTTTCTTGCCATCATAGCGCCTTTTTTGCAGGCAACCTTCCCCTGTTTCACCTGAGGGAAGATATGACAGCCAATGATTTTCTTTACGCCGAATTTTTCCAGCAGACCGGCGTCGATCAGCAGTTTTGCCCCGCCGGGGCCTTCTTCTGCCGGCTGGAAGATCAGGATGACCTGTCTGTCAGCATAGGCTTCGGGGTGTTCGGACAGATATTTGGCAAAACCCAGCAGGATGGCGGCATGACCATCATGACCGCAGGCGTGCATCCAGCCGGGATGCTCAGATGCATATTCCTTGGGGGTTTCTGTCACAGGCAGGCCATCGATATCTGCGCGGAAAGCGACAGTATCCTTTGTGCCTGTTTCGCCGAAAACGGCAACCACGGCTGTTTCCAGCCAGATTTCATATTTCACACCCCAGCGTTCCAGTTTATTTCTGATATATTGAGATGTTTTATATTCCTGCAAGCCTGTTTCGGGGATACGATGCAGGTCGCGTCTGATTTTCGTCAGTTCATTTAACATGTTTTATTCATCCTCTCTTGAGGGTTTCACCCTCAAACTCCCACCAAGGGGGGTCATCCCCTTGGAACCTGAATTGCAAAAGCGTTACTTTTGCTTTTGATTTTTTCATGTTTTTCACTTTTTGTCAATGCAAGTCTTGGAAATACAAATGTTTTCGTATATAATCATTTTAAAACAAAAGAAGATTTTTACATTTTAAAAAGGAGTGAATAACCAATGGATTACGATA
>CALFPN010000071.1 GCA_937919015.1 uncultured Clostridia bacterium | reverse complement strand
TGGGCAGTCACCTTGTCTGTTTTCAGCTTCAGCAGGATGAAGTTGGCTTCAGAGGGGAAAGTCTTGATATTTTTCCATGTGGAAAGTTCGCCGAAGGCTTTTCTTCTTTCTTCGGAAATCAGTTTCTGGGTTTTTTTATGGAATTCAAAATCCGTAAAGATATGCTGGCCGATGAAATCTGCCAGACTGTTTACACTCCAGGGATCGGAATTTGTTTTGAAGCGATCCAGAAACGCCTGATTGGAGCTGATGCCGTAGCCCAGACGGATGCCAGGGGCCGCAAAGAATTTGGATGTGCCGCGGATGACAAACAGGTTATCGAATTCCGCCACCAGAGGGATGGAGCAGATTTCCGGCAGAATATCGGAAAATTCAATATAGGTTTCATCGATCATGACAGATGCACCGATTTTTTTGCAATGCTCCAGAATGATACGCATTTCCTCCACACGGATGGCTGTGCCGGTAGGGTTGTTGGGGTTGCAAGCAATAAACATGCCGATTTCCGGTGTCAGAGCCTCCAAGAGAGCCTGCAGGTTCAGGCGGAAGTCATCTTCCTCTTTCAGGGGGAAGTATGTGAATTCGCCGCCGCCCAGAGTCACTTCCCGTTCATATTCGGAATAAGCGGGGCCCATGATGATGGAATGTTCCGCATGGATGGTCTGGATGAATGTGGAGATCAGCTCTGTGGAACCGTTGCCGACCACGATATGGGAAGCATCTGCACCTGTGTATGCGCCAATGGCCTTTTTCAGGGCCTTATATTTTTTGTCGGGGTATGTGCAGATCAGATGCAAGTTATCTTTCAGGGCTTCTTCTGTTGCCTTGGGGAACCCCAGTGGGTTGATATTGCCGCTGAAGTCGATGATTTCTTCTTTGGGGATGCCGTAGGTGCGCTGGATAGCATCCAGATCGCCGCCATGGGCGTGGTTCAGATTTTTGGTCATGGGAGTACCTTCTTTCGATCTATTTAAAACATTTCGTCGATTTTTTCCAGTTCAATGATTTTTTCGCTCTGCTTCGTTACACGGGGATACATGATATAGGGATTTCCCTTTCCTTTTTCTATGATCTCCAGAAGGAGACCGGTTGCCTTACTTGGGGTGGGGAAGAGATGTAGCTTGCTGCCGATCTGCAAAGGCAGATCCTGCAGGTCTTTTCCATTGGCCTTGTTCAGGGAACGTTTGGAGCCTTTGGCGGAAAATTCCATGGGGAAGCCATTCTGATCGGGAACGGAAAGCAGATAATCGGCCTCTTCCTCCATACAGAAGGCGGCGCAGAGGTCTTTGCAGAGCACATTTACATCCATATCCTGTCCCACTTCAAGGATCTTCCAGAGTGCCGCATCCTTCATCTGGGTGACTTTTACGGAAAGCACATCGGGAACGATTTCCATCAGAATCATTCTTTCTCGCATGCGTAGGTCATTTTCCTGCTGTACGGCAGCCACCAGCTGTTCATAGGGCAGGGTGGTGGGCATTTTCTGCCGGTCGATGCCTTCTTTTTCGGGGTCGGAGAAAAGGGCCTTACCGATTTTCGTCAGACTGTAATAGGTAGGCGGTGTGAACAGCTCTGCCCCAAGATTATGCCGCATCAGAACCAATGCCGCCAGATTGTTCACCAAAGGATAAAATCGCATGGGGGTGAAGGTGATGGGGCGGATGAAGCGGAAAAATAGGCTCATGGGGGTCAAAAACCATTTATCCAGCATAATTCCTGTAAAAAGGAAGGAAGAAACGATAGATTTTTCTTCTGCTGTCAGCTGGTCGGGGGCTGTCTGCCAGATTTTTTCAATATCTACATCTACTCTTTGATAGAAGTCAATGAAAATCTTATCTATTTCCTGATGATCCCGCAGGAGCAAATAGAAAAAGTCGGACGTGGCAATGCCATCCTCCAGCTCCATGGTATAGGCAAAGCGTTCCGCCGTCAGCATACAGGCGGTTTCCCCCAGCTGGAACAGAATATCTGCCGTGGGCTGGGCAAAGAAGGCTTTACATTCTGCTGCGGGGCATACCCGCTTGGTATGGATAGAGGGCATGGACACCAGAAGGCCGTGGAGCCATGCCAGCCTTGTCAGATATTCCAAATAGAAATCCGAATTTATGCTCAGCTGCTCCAGAAGGGGGTTCTGCTCTTCTTTCAGAAGCAGGCCCTGTTCATCAGTGGCCCTGTCGGGACTGCAGAAATCAATGAGGGACTGCAGGTCTTCCACCAGAGGGTGTGCTTCTGTGGAATAGCCCAGCAGGCTGAAGTTGTACTCGGAAATAAATTCTGCATCCGTTTGTTCCTCCGCAGGTTTTGTTCCCATTACATAGGCATATTCAGTTGTATCGTCAGCGTCAGCCCTGAAATCCAGATCCAGAATATTGGCAGGAGAGAGAATGGTTTCATTGGCCAGTGCCGTATAATACCATTTGCCGAAAGCCAGTGGGGCGATATCCAGCAAAGGGCGACGGCAGGGTTCATCCATTTTCTGACGCATGTTTTCATATCCGTTCAGAAACAAACCCAACAAAGGGGCGTGTTTCGGTTTTACGGGTCTTGCCGTTTTCATAAAAATTCTCCTTTTATGCAGCCTTAGGCTGCAAATACATCTTATTTATTTTAGCAGAAAACTTTCTCAATGGAAACCAAAAAGCAAAAAAAACAAGTTTCTGCGTAAAATCATCTAAAAAAAAGGAGAAAAATGCAAGTTTTCTCGAAAGAATGACAAAACTTTATCCGCAGTGGACATTTTTTGATATTTGTACTTGCATTGCAGAGGATTTTATGATATATTCCTTGTGTCAAAAACAAATGTTTTTATAAGACAAACAGGAGGGTTACCCCATGAGAGAAGATAAAAATTATTATATTGTAGATAAAACCGTGCTTCCTGAAATCTTTCTGAAAGTAATGGAAGTAAAAAATCTGCTGGAAAGCAAAAAAGAAAAAACCGTACAGGATGCCGTAAATAAAGTTGGCATCAGCCGCAGTGCTTTCTATAAATATCGTGATGCAGTCCACCCTTTGTATGAAAATACAAGAGGGAAAACCGTAACTGTGTCTATGAATCTGGATCATACACCGGGTCTTCTGTCTTCTGTTTTGAACAGTGTAGCAGGGGAAGGTGCAAATATCCTGACCATCAACCAAACCATCCCCATCAATGGGATTGCCAACGTGACCCTTTGCATCGAAACAAACGAAATGCAGGGGGAATTCAGCCGTCTGGTCAATCGCATCGAAGGATTGCAGGGGGTACAATCTTTAAAAATTATTGCAAGAGAATAAAATCTGAAAGAAAAGCAGTCTGCTGTATTTCGTAAGACTTTGTTTCACACATAGGGTCAAAGAATGAAATATCTGAACAAATAGGCAGAAAGCCCTGCTTTTCTCATAATTAGGAGGGAACGAAATGATACACATTCGTATTCCGGCCACATCTGCAAATATGGGGCCCGGATTTGACAGCATCGGCATCGCAGTAGAACTTTATAATCATATTTGGGTGGAAGAACAGACCACCGGTCTGACCATCGAAGTGAAGCGTAAACAGGCGATTCCAGTTCCCACCGATGAAACCAATCTGATCTACGAAACCATGAAATATTTCTATGACCAGAAGGGGCTGAAAATGCCCGGTGTACATATCGTGCAGGAAGACCATATTCCGATGGTAAGAGGGCTGGGCAGCTCTGCTGCCTGCATCGTAGGGGGGCTTTTTGCAGCCAATGCGCTGGCGGGAAATATTTGTGATAAAGATGAACTGGCCCAGATGGCAGCCCAGCTGGAAGGTCATCCCGACAACTCCAATCCCGCCATTTATGGCAGCATGGTAGTTGGTGCACAGGATGAAAATGGTATGAATCATGTGCGTTTGGAGTTGCCAGATGATTTGATTTTTGCTACAATGGTTCCTGATTTCCCGGTTTCCACTGCTGATGCAAGAGGGGTGCTTCCAGACAGTTATACCAGAAAGGATATGGTATTCAATGCATCCCGTGCGGCACTGCTGGTGGCGTCTATGATGACGGGAAAATATGAGAACTTTGATATGGCCATGGAGGATTGCGTGCATCAGCCTTACCGCGCGCAGCTGATTCCCGGCATGCATGAAATTTTTAAACACGCTAAGGAATTTGGTGCCGTTGCCAGCTATTTAAGCGGCGCAGGGTCTACCCTGATGGCGATGGTAACAAAGGATAAGGCGGAGGAATTCGAAAGAAAAATGTCCGAATATTTAGGTACGCTGGAACATAACTGGGAACTGAATTTGTTAAAAGCGGATATGCAGGGTGTACTGGTCGAGACAGAATAACAGGAGGAATGGACAATGTTGATCGTGCAGAAATACGGCGGCAGTTCCGTCGCAGATGCAGAAAGAGTGCTCAATGTTGCAAAACGCATCATGAGAACAAGAATGGAAGGACATGACGTAGTAGTTGTGTTGTCTGCACAGGGCAAAACAACGGATGGTCTGATCGCGAAGGCGAAAGAGATCAATCACAAACCCAGCCGCAGAGAAATGGATATGCTGTTATCCACAGGGGAACAGCAGTCTGTTGCATTGATGGCAATGGCGATCAGTGCCATCGGCGGCAGAGCAGTATCTTTGAACGCTGCTCAGGTAGGGATCGAAACAACGAATACATACAGCAATGCCCGTATCCGTACCATCAATACGGAACGAATCGAAAACGAACTGGATGAAGGCAGCATCGTTCTGGTAACAGGTTTCCAGGGCGTAAATGCCATTGGTGATACTACAACACTGGGCCGCGGCGGTTCCGACACTTCCGCAGTGGCACTGGCAGCCGCACTGAATGCGGATATCTGCGAAATTTATACAGACGTAGACGGCGTTTACACAGCAGACCCCCGTGTAGTGCCCGATGCAGTCAAACTGGATGAAATCAGCTACGACGAAATGCTGGAACTGGCATCTC
>CALFPN010000070.1 GCA_937919015.1 uncultured Clostridia bacterium | reverse complement strand
AGTACCATGGCTGATAATGAAAGCTGTCAGGAACAGGAACACCAGTGCCCAAATGATAGCAGCCAGAGGGAAACCATTTGCACCCAGCATACCCAGGAAGTAAGCCATAGGGTCAGCCCATACGGTTTTAACATCTGTGATGTAAGCTGCAATGTAGTACATTGTCCAGCCACCAACCTGGCAATAGTAGCACAGGATGATGAAACCTGTCAGGATACCCAGACCACCAACCCAAGCGTACTTGGAATTCAGTTCTCTCAGAGCACCAACTGCGTTTTTGTGTGTTTTACGACCGATTGTGAATTCAGCCATCATTACTGTTGTACCTACCAGAGCAACGATGATCAGGTAGATGATCAGGAATGCGCCGCCGCCACATGCGTAAGCTTTGCCGGGGAATTTCCAGATGTTACCCAGACCTACAGCGGAACCAGCTGCGGAGAGGATGAAACCTAAGGTGGAACCAAACTCGGCACGATTTTCAGTTGTAGACATATGTATTCCTCCTTACATAATGAAAATAGATGATAGCGTGGAATGAAATCCATTCCAATGTTATCCTTTGACGAAAAAGATTCGTCAGATGAAAATTTTCGCCTATATCAATTCCCTCCCTCATGCCTTGATGCATAAAATATGTATATCAAGACAGAAATTGACATAGCAATTAAATTCAAGACCATTTTACACCATATATTTCATAATTTCAATAAAAAAATGAAAAAAATAACGGATTTTTTGTTCATAGTTATGTATTAAAATTAGTACATAGTGCAAAAGTGGACAAAAGCTACTGGAAAAATATGGGAATAGTGAGGCATATTTAGAGTATATTGACAGGAAAAAAATGAGAATAATGAGAAAATGCATAAAGTATACAGCATACAAATTTTGAAAAAAATAAAAAAAGTCGGGAAAAAGTTTCCCGACGTGAAATATTAGAGGTGGGCGTTTTAAGGGTTCTTTTCGTCAAAAAGCTTGTAATACTGCCATTTTCTGAGGGTTTGCACCATTTCCTGCTGATTTTCCGAAATCGATTCGGTGTAATTTCCTTCTGCATCTACATAAATGTTTTTCGCACAGACAGGAAGGGCTCTTCTCAGACTACCGTTGAGCTGGTGCAGGGGGGATTCGTAATTGGGTACGAACAGTTCCAGAACAGTGGTGCCCAGAAAAGGAGAGCTTATCAGGCCGTTTTCGGGCAGTTCCAATGCGGCAGCAGATGCTTTGATATCGCCGCACAGATTTTTTGCACTGTCATTTTGCCAGATGAAATAAGGGGTTTCATAAACTGCCAGCTGTTCTTCCGGTGTGCCGTTGGCATCAATAGGGTAGTCCAGCAGGTCAAAAAATTCCATTCCGTTGGAGAAACCGGGCAGATGGTCACCGAAGTAGACCAGAACGATGGGTTCATCGGAATTTTCGGCGTAGGCTTTCAGCCTGCCGATCTGTTCGTCTGCATCGATGATACCTGCAAAATACTGAGTCAGCAGGTCAGTCTGGGTTTCATCCAGAGGAACATCGGTGGAGAAGTTTGCAGGCAGGGTGCCGTAGTGCTTTTCGTAAGGGCCGTGGTTCTGGATGGTTACCGTAAAGGAGAACAGAGGACTGTCTTTTTCTTTGATATGCGTGTCCAGTGTGTCAATGATCTTATCCATGGTCGCCACTTCGTTAATATAGCCGCCATAGCCCTGGGTTTCCAGATCAAAGGAATCTTCTAAGAAATAACAGTTCTGGAAGCCTAGATCGGGATAGACATTCTGGCGGTTGTAGAACCATGCATAACCGGGGTGAATGGAGAGTGTCTCATAACCCACCTTCTGAAGCTGACGGGGCATGCCGTCGAAATCGCCGTGAATAAAGTTATAGGAAGGCAGAGGATTGTCCAGATAGCGGGTGCTGCATCCGGTCAGCACGTCATATTCCGTATTGGAGGTGCCGCCGCCGAAGTTGGGTACGACAATATGACCGCTGTAGGCGTTTTCACTATTGGAGATGGCTTTGAAGTTCTGCAGCGGATCGCGGTATCCTGTGAAATCCAGATGGGGATTTTTGCTCAGGTCGGAGAAGGCTTCGCCCATGATCATGATGATATGGGGATATTCCTTTTCTTCGGGGGCGTTCCACTGTGTTTGCTCCAGTTCGGCAAAATAGTGCGCATCATAGCCTTCGGGGGCTGTCATTTTCGTGATATTGTATTGGTGCAGGAAGGAATAGATCATCCCTTTGGTGTTGTACTGATTCACCTGAAAATAAGGATTGTCCACGGTGGGATAAGCATCATAACGAGCTTTGTCAGCGTAAATAATCTGGTTTGTGCCGAAGGCACAGACGATGACCAACACCAGACCGACGATACGGGCAACAAGGGGAAGATCTGCTTTTTTGGATTTTTTGAAGCTAAGGACAAGCAGTACCGCAAACGCCAGCAGCATCAGCCCGATCAGGACCAGCTGATAAGCAGGGAAGGTTTTTAGAATGGCAAGGGTTTCCTTTACCAGTGTCAGGTCAGTGGGGAGCAGCGGCTCCTGCCGCATGATGACCTTCACGCGGTCAACAACGGCAAAGAAGAGGAACAATACACCGGTGCAGCTGACAGAGAAGAACAGCTTTTTTGTAAGAAAGAACAGCAGTAGGATCAGCAGCAGAACGGGCAGGATATTCAGAAGCAGCATGGTCGGTGCCTGCAGGATGCGCCAGCCGACCCGTAAAATCCGGTCGGTAGTGATGAGATAGACGATGCCGGTCAGGAAGACAGACCAGAAGAGAATAGCCAGTGAAGTGCCTGCCGGAGTACCGAGAAATTGTTTTGTCCTATATAATAAATTGGGTTTTTCTGTATCAGATGCGGACATGGGGATACCTCCTTTAGATTTTTCTTTACAGATACGGATTATACGGGAATTTCAAGGGATTGTAAAGAAAGGCGGAGGGCAGGAGACTGCATTTTTCAGAAATTTGTTTCTTTTTTTGACCATGGAAGGGTGTATAATGAAAAGAAGAAAGATAAAATTTTGATGAAATCATCAAAAAAACGGGAAATATAGAGATTCCTGTATTGTAAGAAGTTGTTCATTTTGGTATAATAATCATTTGTAAAAATGCAAATAACTCTATACAGAGGGAGAATACATGTTATGGGTGAAAAAAGAGAATACAGAAGACGCCGCAGACCCTCCGATGAAATGGATATGGAGCTGCGTCAGCGTCAGGTGCGCCGCAGACAGACCCGCGTGCCTTATCCGGAAGAACGACAAAGGATCATCAGAGATGAGCAGACATATATCGACCCCAGAAGGGTGACTCAGGGCAGAAGGATGTCCAGACGAAAGGCGGAGCAGAAAAAAAGAAAGCGCAGATCCATCCTGCTGGTCATTGGGCTGATCCTGATTCTTGTGGGGGCCTATGCAGCTGCAAAAATCTGGGTCAAAATGGATATGTGGCAGGACAAAGCAGAGAAGTCTGATTTTGTGGTTTCTGCATCCAATCAGGAAAAGATCAAGGATGTTATCAATGTGGCGGTGCTGGGGACGGACGAAGACGGTTTCCGCGCCGATGTCAATATGCTGGTCAGCTTCAATACCAACACAAAGGAACTGCATATGATCTCTGTTCCCAGAGACAGCCGTGTTGTGCTGACTGATGATATGATCGAACATCTGCAACAGGAAGGGGAATACATCCCGCAGCAGAACGGGGTATATGGTCAGTGCAAACTGACAGAAGTCCATGCCTATGCGGGGGAAGGCAACAGATGCGCCTTCTCTGTGGCAATGCTGGAAGACCTGCTGGGTGTGAAAATGGACTATTATATCAAAGTTGACTTGACAGCCTTCAAGAAAATCGTTGATGCTGTGGGCGGTGTGGACTTTTATGTACCTATGAATATGTACTGGGATATGACAGATACCGGCGGTCCTCTGATAAACCTGAGAGAAGGGATGCAGCATCTGGACGGCGAAAAGGCGGAACAGCTGGTTCGTTTCCGCGACGGCTATGTACAGAAAGATCTGAAGCGTATTGAAGTGCAGCAGGAATTTATCATGGCCCTGATCGAAAAGGTTTGCAGCTCTCAGACGCTGATGAGTAAGCTGGATGATCTGGTGGAAGTGGTGCTGGACTGCACAGAAAGTGATATCACTGTGGCAGAAGCACTGAAATATGTGAAATATGTAAAAGACCTTGATCCTGCAAAAATCACAAGTGATACGGTTCCTTATCTGGGTGATCCGGGAAAATACGTGGATTTGGACGAAGATGGCATAAAGGAACTGATTGACTGGCGTATCCACGGCATTAAGCCTGTGGCGGAAGCGGATGATGCAGATTTGACGAATGAGTGAGGGATTCCATGAGCAGAAGAAGAAATCCGAAAAGAAGAAAACCATTCAACCCGATAAAGACATTTTTTAAGATCGTGCTCTCCATCGTGATGGCCTTTCTGGTTTTGGCGGGCGGGGCGTGCTTCGCCTATTACAAAGCAACGGGAAAGGTTCCCTTTTCCGATGGTGGCAGCGTTGAGAAGGCCGGAGAGATGAGTATTTTGGATGCGCTGCTGGGGAAAAATATCAAATTGAATGTAGCCGTATTCGGTGTGGATAAAGATGAGACCAGAACAGACGTTGTTTTCGTGGTGCATTATGATAGTGAACAGGAAAGCATCGATCTGATTTCTGTACCCAGAGATACCCGCGTGGCAGTTTGTGATGAAGTGGAAGACCTGCTGGGCAAAAGCTATGGCGTGACGAAATTCAATGCAGTGCATGCCTATGGCGGTAAGGAGCATGGCCCGGAAGCGGCGATTTTGCAGCTGGAAGACCTGCTGGGGATCAGCATCGATCATTATGTAAAAGTTAACTTTGATGCACTGGTTGAGATTGTTGATGCGGTGGGCGGCGTAGAAGTGGATGTGCCGCAGGATATGAAATGGGATATGAGCGATACAGGCGATATCACCATTAATCTGAAAAAGGGCCTGCAGACGCTGGATGGTCATAAGGCATTACAGTTGGTGCGTTTCCGTCGTTATGCCGATGGTGATGTGGGCCGTATTCAGGTACAGCAGCTGTTCCTGAAAGCGTTGATGGAAAAGGTGCTGAGCACGGAAAGCATTGTAAAAAATCTGGGCGATTACATCGAAGTAACATATAAATATGTAAAAACAGACGTCAGTCTGGCAGATGCTCTGAAATATGCCAACTATATCACGAAGGTGGATCTGCAAAAGATCAATATGGAAACCTTGCCCGGTGTCGGCCAGTATGTGGGTGGCGTTTCTTATTTCATCCATGATCCGGCGGCAACGAGGGAAATGGTAGACCGCGTATTTTACAGCGTGGCTCCCAAAGTGAATACAGATGGTTCCATTGACAGCAAGAGCCTCCTGATCGAAGTTTCCAATGGCGGCGAAGTGGCAGGACTGGCCGGCAGATTTACGGAAAAACTGGCAGACGAAGGCTTCCGTCTGGCAGAGCCTACCACATACACGGGAGAACAGCTGAACTATACCCGTATTCAGGTGAAGACAAAGGGTGCTGGAGAAGATCTGGTGAAATATTTCGATGATGCCAGAGTGGAAACAGCCCCTTCCGATATGGGAAGTGCGGATATCCGCATTATCCTTGGCACCAATGAACAATAACATAGGATAGGTGAAAAACATGAATTTAGGCGGACTTTTTGTCAGAGCGGTAAAAAGTGGCTGCATCTGCAGTATTTTTTATCATGGTCTGATGATGATAACCGGTCAGAAGGTGGCGGTGCAGCAGGCGTTTGTATTTACGGTAGTGTTTATCCTGCTGTATTTCCTGTGGCTGGTGCTGGTAAGTTATAGAGGAAGAAAATAAATAAGTAAGAAAAGGAACTTGTCCAAAGGGCAGGTTCCTTTTTTTGTACGGAATGAAAAATTTTTTGGAAAGATATTGTTTTTTTGTAACTGTAGTTATATAATTACTATAAAATTTAAAATATAATATAAAAATATAACTGTAAATTTGTAAAAGGAGGAGTTGGGTATGAAACTCAGAAAAATGCTTGCCGGTTTCATGACATTGTGCATGGTGACAACGGCTGTGCCTACGACAGTGCTGGCAGAAGAAGGGATCAATGAGCCTGTGGCGGAAGAAGTTGTGAATGAACCCGTGGAAGAAATGGCGGAAGGACAGACAGAAACTGCCGTTGCACAAATTGTTGATGGTGATACTTATGAAACATTGGCGGAAGCTGTTGCGGAAGCAGAAGCTAACGATAAAATTGTTCTGCTGAAAGATACAGAAGGCGCAGGGGTTGTAATCGATAAAAATATTACAATCGATTTTGGTGGGAACACATACACATTCACAGAACCTGCAGTAGGTTCCAAAGGTACAGAATCCAATGGTTTCCAGATCCTGAAAGAAGCGGGTAAAGTAACATTAACAAATGGTACTCTGGAAGTGGCAGAAAATTTTAAAGACAAATTCTATATTCTGGTTCAGAACTATACAGACCTGACAGTAAAAGATATGACACTGGATGGTACAAATCTGGATAAATGGTCTCTTACAGATGGCGACTCTTATGTACTGTCTAATAACAGTGGTACAGTAAATATTGAAGGTACAACAATCAAAGCAAATGGCGATGGCGACAAAGCATTTGCCTTTGATGCATGTGATTATGCTTCTTATGATGAACCCAAAGTAACTGTTGATACAGATTGTACTGTATATGGTAAAATAGAAGTTACTGGTGAAGCAGAACTGGCAATTGAAGGAGGCGCATTTACAGACCTGGTGAATGCAGTGAAATATGCAGAAAACGGTGCGGCAATTAAGCTTCTGGAAAGCACAAACGGTGCTGGCATTGTGATCGATAAAGACATTACAATTGATTTTGGTGGCAATACTTATGACATCGTTGGTCCTGCGGTAGGTTCTGCGGGCACAACAACACTGGGCTTCCAGATTCTGTCTGGTCACACAGTAACACTGAAAGATGGTACAATTACAGAAAGTGCGCCAGAACAGAATGAAAATGGTGCCACAGATGCAGCAGTGAAGATGCTGGTACAGAACTACAGCAATCTGACACTGGAAAATATGGTTCTGGATGGCTCCGAATTGGGTGGCGAAGGTCGCTACACACTGAGCAATAACAGCGGCAATATCGTGATTACAGGTGGTACAGAAATCATTGCAGATGCAAACGGGATTGCCTTTGATGTATGCAAATATGCTTCTTATGAAGTACCTACCGTAACTTTCAAAAACGGCAGCGCAAAAGGTGCGTTTGAAGTGAGCGAAGGCCTGGAAGGTAATCTGAAAATTGAATCCGGTTACTTCACACAGGACCCCACAGCTTATGCGGCGGAAGGCAAGGTTGTAAAAGCAAGTGACAAAGAGGGCTATACATACATGGTAGGTGACCCTGCTCCCACACCCAGCAAAAGCAGCAAAAAATCCAAACCCAAATACACAGCATCTGTAGACAAGGATGATGTGGAAAACGGCGATGTGAAACTGAGCAGCACAAGAGTGAAAGCAGGCTCCAAAGTAACGGTTACAGTAACTCCTGATGAAGGTTACGAACTGAAAAAACTGGTGATTCTGGATAAAAACGGTGATAAAGTAGATGTAACAGACAATGGGGATGGCACATTTACATTCAAAATGCCCAAAGGCGGCGTTGAAGTCGTTCCTTCTTTCGTGGAAGCAGAAGAAGAACCAGTAGAAAAACCTGCAGAGAATGCGGACGATACAGAAAAAACAATGCTGGTTCTGACAATTGATCAGAAAGTTTATCAGCAGGATGGCAGCTATGCAGTGAATGACGTGGCTCCCATCATTTCCGGAGACAGAACATTCCTGCCCATCAGACTGGTTGCAGAAGCACTTGGTGCAACAGTGACTTGGAATGAAGCGGCACAGTCTGTAACAATTGCAGATGGTGATACAACGATTGTAATCTATATTGGGCAGCCCTTTGCGACGGTAAATGGTGAACCTGTTCAGCTGGATGCTCCTGCATTTATTACAAACGGCAGAACATATCTGCCTGTAAGATTTGTTGCAGAAACTCTGGGCGCGGCAGTTACTTGGGATGCCGCAGCAAAAACAGTAACGATCGTTGGTTAAAAATAAAAATCTCAAACCTTTGGGTTTGAGATTTTTTATTTCAGTCCAAGGCTGATGATAAGGCTGTGGTCTACTCTATGCATCATGGCATCATCCAGATGACAAACCTTTTCTTTCAGCCGTTGTTTATCGATGGTGCGGATCTGCTCCAGCAGGATGACAGAATCTTTGGGCAGGGCATATTCTGCAGCGGAAAGGGCGATATGGGTCGGCAGCTTTGCCTTGTTCATCTGGGAAGTGATAGCGGCACAGATCACGGTGGGGCTGTGTTTGTTGCCTACGTCATTCTGCACAATGAGAACAGGGCGGACGCCCCCCTGTTCGCTGCCCACCACAGGGCTCAGGTCTGCAAAATAAATATCTCCACGTCTGACGATCATAGGCTCACACTCCGCTGTTTGGATTGGTCAGCGGCGGAAGAAAAAAATATGTAGGATTCGAAATGCCTTCCCTGCTGACTGTCTTCAGTATTGACAGAAACAGGAAGGTTTATTCTTCGATGGTGAAAAGGGCATCGTCAAACTGAGGGTTATATTCGAAAGAAGAGTAGTCCATGCGGTAGCGTTCCTTTTCCGCTGTATCATAGATGACAAAGCGGACAGGTAGGTGAGATTCTCTGTCTACCCAGAGTTTTTCAGTGGACAGGTCATCATCCTTTCCGGGAATGACAGCCTCTAAAACGATGCAGCGGGATTCGTCCAAGGCAGCGGTCTCCACGCTGACACCTTCGGACTGCATGTAGTTGGCAATGAACTGCCCCAGAAACAGTTCGTTTCTGTGCTGGGATGCGGGAACATCCTTGATGATGCTGCTGTCCAGCTTGGGATTATACTGACAGATGCGTTCCCCGTCAAAAACAGTATAATTTCCGGCAACGCGTTCCGGTGCAGTCAGTTCCAGACGGTATTCTCCTGTGGATTTGTAATACTGCTTGGTTTCGTAGGTCTGCTCACCTTTGTCGCCGGTACGGGTCAGGGTGGCGGTGCAGGTGTATCCTTCCATTTCTGCCAGCTGCTTCTGGATGGATTCCAGCTCCGTCATAGGTTCTTCCCGCGCACAGGCGGCGATGGTGAAAAGAAGGGAAAAGGACAGCAGGATAGAGAAAATTTTTTTCATAGGCATTCTCCTTGAGAATAAAATTCTCTATAAATGTATGGTTTTTCTTTTTAAAATAGTCTTTCTGTTTTTTTGAAGCTTAAATTTCAAAGAAATTTGAGGTTCGTATCAAGTTTGGGTCAAGCCTTTTTAAAGGCTTGCAGGGTTTGGGATGGTGTCCCAAGGTTTTTGGTCTTGATTATTTGGCTTTATTGCGTTATAATGGGAAAGAACTAATTTTCAACAAAAACCATTAACTTTTAGGGGAGGTAAATGATATGAGCAGAATCAAAACAATCGCAACTCGCGACCTGAACAAATCCGTACAGAACGGTGGCTGCGGCGAATGCCAGACATCTTGCCAGTCCGCTTGCAAAACATCCTGCGGCGTAGCAAACCAGCCTTGCGAAAAACAGTAATCGCAAATTAAATTAAGACAAACCCAAAAGGGGCTGTGTTTACAGCCCCTTTTGTAGTGTATATAGATAAGAGGTAAAAAGAATGGTACATCAATATAAACTGAACGGCTACAATATCGTGCTGGATACCTGCAGCGGCTCCATCCATTCTGTGGATGAAGTGGCCTATGATATCATTGCGCTGGTGGCGGAAAACAAAAAAGAAGCAGAAATCACTGCTGCAATGCTGGCAAAATACAGCGATCTCACAGAAGCGGACGTGAAGGAATGTCTGGAAGATGTTGCTGCACTGAAGGAAGCGAAAAAACTTTTTACACCCGATACCTATGAACATCTGGCCTTCGATTTCAAGGCAAGAAACACAGTGATCAAAGCACTGTGTCTGCATGTGGCCCATACCTGCAACCTGAATTGCTCCTACTGCTTTGCCAGCCAGGGCAAATATCAGGGGGAACGTGCCTTGATGACTTTTGAAGTGGGGAAAAGAGCCATCGATTTCCTGATCGAAAATTCCGGTACCAGAAGAAATCTGGAAGTGGACTTCTTCGGTGGTGAACCCCTGATGAACTGGGATGTGGTGAAACAGGTAGTGGCTTATGCCAGAGAACAGGAAAAGATCCATAACAAAAATTTCCGTTTCACCCTGACCACAAACGGTATGCTCATCGATGACGAAGTGATTGAATATTCCAATAAGGAAATGCACAACGTAGTGCTTTCTCTGGATGGCAGAAAAGAGGTTCACGACCACCTGCGCGTGGACTATGCGGGCAAAGGCAGCTATGATACCATCGTGCCCAAATTCCAGGAATTCGTGAAAAAACGCGGTGACAAGAACTACTACATGCGTGGTACATTTACCCACAACAATGTAGATTTTACAAAAGACCTGTTCCACATGGCTGATCTGGGCTTTACAGAATTGAGCATGGAACCTGTTGTCTGCGACCCTGCAGACCCCTATGCCCTGACAGAAGAAGATAAGCCCATCCTGTTTGAACAGTATGAAATTTTGGCGAAGGAAATGCTGCAGAGAAAGCGTGACGGCAAACCCATCACCTTCTATCACTATATGCTGGATCTGGAACACGGCCCTTGTATTTACAAGAGAATTTCCGGCTGCGGCAGCGGCACAGAATATATGGCAGTGACTCCTTGGGGGGAACTGTATCCCTGTCACCAGTTCGTAGGCGATGAAAAATACAGCATGGGTGATATCTGGAAAGGTGTGACAAACACAGAAGTACAGAATGAATTCAAATGCTGCAATGCTTACGCAAGAGAAGGATGCAAGGATTGCTGGGCAAAGCTGTACTGCTCCGGCGGCTGTGCCGCAAACGCATACCATGCAACAGGCAGCATCACAGGTATTTATGAATATGGCTGTGACCTGTTCAAGAAGAGAATCGAATGTGCAATCATGATGAAGGTTGCAGAAAACGAAGAAGGATTGTAATGAAAACACCTATTTGCGATTTTGTGAATAGCTATGCGAAAAAGGACACGACCCGTCTCCACATGCCGGGACACAAGGGCGTGTCCTTTTTGGGCTGCGAAAAAATGGACATCACGGAAATTCGTGGTGCCGATGAACTGTATGATGCGGAGGGCATTATTGCCGAAAGCGAACGGAATGCGGAAAGCCTTTTCGGTTTCGGAAAGACCATTTACGGCACGGAAGGTTCCTCTCAGTGTATCCGTACCATGCTGTTCCTTGCTTTGCAGGGGGCAGAGCGGACAGGGGAAAGAGCGGTGGTGCTGGCGGCGAGAAATGCCCACAAGGCGTTTCTGTATAGCTGCGCCCTGATGGACTTGGATGTGGAATGGCTGATACCGAGGGAAGGAGAGAAACATTCTCTCTGCACTTGCCCGATTACGGCAGAGCAGGTGGAGCAGAAGCTTTCTGAAATGGCACAGAAGCCCTTTGCGGTCTACATAACGGCTCCCGACTATCTGGGCTATTCTCCTGATATTCGCGTAATTGCGGAAGTCTGCAAACAGGCGGATATTCCTCTGTTGGTGGATAATGCCCATGGGGCTTATCTGAAATTTTTACAGCCATCCAGACACCCGATCGATTTAGGGGCGGCCATGAGCTGTGATTCTGCCCATAAAACATTGCCGGTGCTGACGGGCGGTGCATATCTGCATTTTTCTTCCGAATGGGCGGAAAAGATGGGCCATCAGGCGAAAAGGGCCATGGAGATTTTCGGCTCAACCAGTCCGTCCTATTTGATTCTGCAGTCGTTGGACAGATGTAATGCATATCTGGCAGGGGGCTATCCTGAAAAACTGGCGGTGACTATCAAAAAGGTAGATGCAGGAAAAAATGCTCTCAGCGAACAAGGATGGGAAGTGATGGACGGTGACCCGCTGAAACTGACTGTTTTTACAGGCAAGATGGGGTATACCGGAGAAGAAGTGGCGGAAATCCTGCGTGAAAACGGTGTGGAATGTGAATTTGCCGATTTGGATGCGGTGGTGCTGATGGCAACGCCGGAAAACAGTAACAGGGATTTTGAAAAAGTCATTTCTGCATTAACCAGTTTGCCGAAAAGAGAAGAAATACAAATGATACAGATGCCCTTTGTCTTGCCAAAACAGAAAATGAAAATCAGAGATGCTATGTTCAGCCTGTGGGAGGAAGTGGACTGTGCAAATGCGGTAGGGCGTATCTGTGCCAGCCCTTGTGTTTCCTGTCCGCCTGCTATCCCCATTGCGGCCAGCGGGGAAGAAATCACGGTAGAGATGGCGGAACTGTTCCAAGCTTATGGGATGGAAAAAATTGAGGTTGTAAAGTAAGGATGTGAGAGATCACATCCTTTTTTTGCGCTGGTTCGTCTGACAAAATAGGGAAAGCTGGGTTGATTATTTCTGGAAATGATTGCAAAAATCCTTACAGTTTTCTTAAAATTTTCAAAAAAGGAAGAAAACTGCGTCCTTTTGTGATATGATGATTTACATAATTAAGAAAATTTGTGAAAAACGGAACTTTTGGGAATGGATTCCGTCTGCATAAGAAAGTATTTTTGATTAAGGAGATGAGGGAATGAAGAGAAAACTGGTGAAACGTACCATTGGGATGGCATTGGCGGCGATGATGCTCGTTTCTCCCCTGAGCACCTTTGGGGTGGGAACAGCCTATGGGGCGACCCGATATGAAATGAAAACAGAAAAAACAGTGACCCGTGGGGTGACTTATGAAAAGAACAGCCGCATGACCGATGCAGGCATACAGAATATCCATGTGATGAAAGTGGATCTGACAGAAAGCACGCTGGAGATTCGAGAAGTGGAATCCAAGGGAGACTATGGTCTGAAAGAAACGGTCAAAAAGCTGTTGGCGGATAATGGTGCAGTGGCTGGGGTAAATGCAGACTTCTTTGGCCTGAGTGGTTCTTATTCTGCGGCCTTCGGCCCGATCATCCGTGATGGGGAGGTCATTTCTGCAGGAACGACCCTGAACAAAACAGAAGGACAGTACGCGGCATTTTTTATGGATGAGGACGGCAATCCCTTCTTTGATTATTTCAAAATGACAGCGAAATTTGGCAACGAGAAAAAAATGCTGGAACTGGCAGGGATGAACAAATTTGCTTCTCTGGTGTTCCCTGCGTATCTGGACAGAAACGCCATGCAGAATACCTCCTCTCTGGATAAGCGTTTTGAAAAACTGGTGAAATTTGTCGTGGAAGATGATGTGATTACATATATCTCCAATGAAGGGGAAACAGTGACTGTGCCGGAAGATGGTTATGTCATTGTAATGAGTGCGGATTATCGCAAAAATGCAGCTCCTATGTTCGCAGTTGGGGATGCAGTGGTGCTGGATATCAATTCTTCTGTAAATCTGGATGAAATGGAAACTTCCTTTGGCGGCGGCGGTAAACTGCTGGTAGACGGCAAGATCACAGAAGCCAATTCCAAGGTTGCTTCCGGCAGACAGCCCAGAACGGCTTTCGGTGTTTCCAAGGACGGCAATACAGCCATTTTCATGGTTGTGGACGGCAGAGGGGAGAGCATCGGTGCCACCCATTGGGAACTGGGGCTTCTGATGCAGGAATATGGTGCTTATGAAGCCATGCATCTGGATGGGGGCGGTTCCTCCACTATGGTGGCAAAGACTGTGGAAGATAAGACCATGACGGTGCAGAATACCGTTTCCGAAGGCTCTGAGAGAAGAGTTATCAACGCTGTAGGCGTTTTTCAGAACGCAAAGCAGGGGGAAATCGAAGAAATCCGCATCCAGCCTTCTGCGACAAGAACATTGACAGGCAGAGGCATCACTTTTACGGTGTATGGCCTGGATGAATATTATAATCGTATCGAGATTCCTGCGGATCAGGTGAAGATGGATGCTGTTGGTGTAAAAGGCACATGGGATGGATACACATTCACCCCTTCTACAAGCGGCACATTTACCGTGACCGCTACATATAACGGCATGGGCGCATATCATATGGGGGCAGTCAGCAGTAAGGTGGCAAGACTGAAACCCACCAATGACAGCATCCGACTGAAGGTAGGCGATACAGCTACCATTGCCATGACAGTTTATGATGAAGATGGATTTATGTACTGGGCTTCTACCACAACGAAATATTCTGTGGGCAATCCTGCCCTTGGTACCATGAAGGACAATATTTTCACAGCGAAAAAAGAAGGCTCCACCAATATTAAGTGTGAAAAAGACGGTGTGATTTCTTACATCACAGTAACTGTGGGGAATGGGGAAGCTGCGAAAAAACCCGAAACGGCAGCAGTGAAGGATGTGCTGAACCAGAAGGTGACAAAGAAAAATGACGGTGCCTACTATTTCAACGTGGCAGGTAAAATTGCCTATACAGGCGCAGAAAAAATTGGAGCAGAAACCTATAATGCGGCAAGAAGCAAGGTGAAATCCTATGTGGATGCCAATGCCAATGTGGCGATTTACGGCGGCCTGAATGATATCCAGTCTCAGAAAAAACTGGATTCCCTCAGCTGGAATGGCAAATATCGTTTCCTGAACCGCGGCGGCGTAAGCCTTGCCATGGTGGCAGCCACCAACGGCGGCATCAATGCCACAGATCCCAGTCAGTGGGCAAAATTTACGGCAGATATTGAAAACGCAGGAAACAATACCATCGTTTTGGTGACAGATCAGACCCCTTCCGATTGGAAATCTCAGTCTGAAGCAAATTACCTGCGGGCAATTCTGAACAAATATGTGGAACAGGGGAAAAAAGTGTTCGTGATCTCCTGCTACAACAAGGGTTATTGGACATCTGCGAAGGATGGTGTGCGTTATATCAATCTGCCAAACCTGTGGCAGGCAGACGGCACGGTGAACCCCAACTACACCATGCTGCGCTTCCGTGTCAAAGATGGGAATGTCAGCTATGAAGCGGTGCATATTAAGTAAAAATTAAGATTCAAAATGCGGCGGTTTCCTTGTAAAAAACTGTATAATGAGGTACTATATAAGGTGGGTTATGATGCCCACCTTATTATATTGCAAAAAATAATGGAAATAGATTTAGGAGTTTTGTTATGTCGGAAAAAGGCAATCAGGCGGTAAAGACCGTCAGTTTTATGATGTTGATCACCCTGTTTGGGAAAATATTGGGACTGGTACGAGAACAGCTTCTGGCGGCAAACTATGCTACAGGGATGGAAGCGGCAGCATTTCTGACCGCAAGCCGTATCCCGCGTACCTTCTTTGATGTGATCTTTGCATCGGCCATCTCTGCCAGTTTTATTCCTGTTTTCGTGGAATATCTGCAGAAGTATGGAAAAGAAGAGGCTTACAGACTGGCGAATCGTTTTATTACGGTGATTTCTACGGTGACACTGACCATTACGGTTCTGTGTATGCTGCTGGCGAAGCCTGTGGCAGGATTGGTTGCACCCGGTTTTGATGCGGAAACAATGGCCCTCTGTGTGGAACTGTTAAGAATGCTGTTTCCCACCATGCTGTTTACGGCTGTGGCCTTCTCCTTTGTGGGTATTTTGCAGTCTTTGGATGAATTCAATATTCCTGCGGCGTTGAGCGTAGCATCCAACGGTATCCTCATCGTTTACTACATCCTGTTCAACGATAAATTCGGGGTGTACGGCCTGACCATCGCCTTCCTCATTGGCTGGCTGATGCAGGCGGTCATTCAGATTCCTGCTTTGTGTAAAAAAGGATATTATTATAAGCCGGATTTTCATTTTCAAGATGAAGGGCTGAAAAAAATTGGCAAACTGATGCTGCCCGTGATGGTCAGCACATGGATCCAGCCCATCAATTTTCTGGTGAATACCCGTTTTGCTTCTCAGTTATCCAGTGGAAGTGTAACAAATGGGAAGTTGGGGGTTACGACACTGGAATATGCCAACAACCTTTATACCATTATCGTGGGTGTATTTGTTCTGGCCATTGCCAATATGGTATTTCCGAAATTTTCCCGCATGACAGAAGATAAAAAGGAATTTGGTCTGGCAGTCAGAGGGACACTGAAAGCCATGATTTTCCTGCTGATCCCCATGACAGTGGGGCTGATGGCTCTGGCGGAGCCTGTGGTAACACTGATTTACAAACGCGGTGAATTTGACCATCTGGCGACGGAGCTGACCTCTGCGGCATTGTTCTTCTTTGCTTTGGGCATGGTTGGTTATGGGGTGCAGAATATCCTGAGCAGAGCATTCTATGCAAATCAGGATGGGAAAACACCATTTTATTCCGGTCTGGTTTCCATCGTCATCAATGCAGCATTATGTGCACTACTGTTGAAGCCTATGGGTATTGGCGGCTTGGCATTGGCGGCGGCTGTTTCTTCTACAGCGGCGGCACTGGTGCTGATGGTGCCTGCGGTGAAGCAGTATCCAGATATTCTGGATAAATCTTTGATCGGGCAGATCGCAAAAATGATTTTGGCGGCGGTCGGTATGCTGGTACTTGTTTTGGGTTGCAGATATATCCTGAACCCTCTGACCGGCAGACTTCTGGGGCAGATCCTTCTGCTTTGCATCTGCGGCGGCGTGGGCGTAGTGTCCTATATGGTATTTGCGAAACTTCTCAAAATCGAAGAAAGCGATTTTGTATTTGATATGGTGAAAAAGATCCTCGGCAGAGGAAAGGGCGGTGAAACGGCGGAGGCTGTTCCCGTGGTGAGAAAGAGAAGAAAACGGAGAACCTATTCTATGATCGAAAAGATATCTTTCTTAATTGAAGATAGTTTCTGCTTCCGTTTCATTGAAAGAATCTGGAACATTCTGGCGGTTTTTTGGACAGACAGTATTGTCGGCGGCATCTGGGCAAAAATCTGCAGAAGCTGGGCCAATGCCTTTGAAGGCAGTGCCATCCTGAACTTCTTCAGAGCTGACTGGGACAAGTATCTCCATACAGACAGAGGCATCCTGCCCCGCTTCTGGAGAAACCTGACCCACTGGAGCGGAATGGCGGTGCGCAGAAGAAACAACGCTTTTGCGGCGGCTATGGGGGAAAGTTTTATTTTCCGCCTGTTTAATCAGAATTTCCTGATTTTGTGTCTGGCGGCGATCGTGGCAGCCATTCCCGTTTTGCCTACCATGCTTCTGGCGGTGCTTGTGTTGGGAACATTTTTGCTGTACTTTGTGCAGCTGTTTCTGGGCAGGGTGAAAGCCCAGAAAACAACGATGGTCAGTGTCCTTCTGGGGTTGTTTGCAGTCTGTATCCTGTATGCGGGCACGACCAGCTATGCTTTCCCCGCAGCCCTCCTTTCCATGGCGTTGTTCCTGATCCTGATGGCAGTATTCTTTGTGGCAAAGGACGCTGTGGATACGGAGGAAAAACTGGACTTCGTGCTGTGGGTGCTCATCAGTATGGGTGCATTGATCGCCCTTTATGCGGTATATCAGTATATCGTGGGTGTGGAAATGGACGCGGCGTGGGTCGATGCAGAAAGCTTTGATATCAAAACAAGAGCCTATGCAACTTTCACAAACCCGAACGTTCTGGGGGAATACCTGATTTTGGTTGGTTCTCTGGCGGCAGGAATGATGTGGAAAATGAGAAATTGGTTCGGTAAGCTGTATTATACTGCCTGCTTCGGGGTCATCTGCCTTGGGCTGGTGGCGACCGGTTCCCGTGGTGCTATGCTGGGGTTGATGTTCTCTGCGGGGCTGTTCGTTCTGCTTTCTGAAAAGAGACTTATCCCTCTGGGGATCGTGCTTTTGCTGCTGATGCCTTTTATCCTGCCTGCAAGCCTGTGGGCAAGACTGGCAAGCTCCGTTACCATGAGCGACTCTTCTTCCCTGTACCGTATGTCCATCTACAGTGCATCCCTTGACATCATCGGGCATTACTGGCAGACAGGCATCGGGATCGGGGCATTCAATCAGATCTATCCGCTGTTCTCTTTGGAGGCGGCCAATGCATATCATTCCCATAACCTGTTCCTGCAGGAATTCATTGAACTGGGTGTGGTAGGCTTCAGTATTCTGGTATTGCTGTTTCTTTTCTTCTTCCAGAAACTGTACAGTTCCATGCGGGCAGTGCCGAAGCGGTTCCGATTCCTGCTGGGGGCTGTGTTCGGCGGCTTCGGCGGTTTGCTGTTACAGGGCATTACGGACCATCTGTGGTTTGATTATAAAATCGTACTCTTCTTCTGGTGCTTTATCGGTCTGGGTATGGCGGCAGTCAGAGTCGGTATGAAAATGAACGAAAGAGAAAAGGGGGAGAATGAAAAATGAAAGAAAAGCTGATGGAGAAAAAAGAAAAACTGACAAAAAAGCTGGCGAAAAAAAAAGAACAGACAGGGGAGAAAATGAAAGTCCTCCACGTTTTGACAGATAGAAATATCGGCGGCGCAGGAAGATGGCTGCTGTATTATCTGAAATATCATGACAGGAATACGTTTGAAGCGAAGGTAGTGCTGCCCCATGACAGCCTGCTGGTGGAGGCGGTAAAGGCTTTGGATGTGCCTGTGATTGCCATGGAAGAAATGGAGGACAAGTCCTTCGATAAAAAAGCTATGAAAGCATTGGTGCAGTTGTTCAAAGAAGAAAAGCCGGATATTGTGCATACCCATGCCAGCATGACAGCAAGAATGGCGGCAAAGGCAGCTTTCGTACCTTCTATTTTCAACACAAAACATTGCATGGAATCTGCCCCCGGCCTTCTGCCCAAGAAACTGGTGCGCAGAGAAGTGAATGCGGCGTTCAGCGATAAGATCATTGCGGTCAGCCGCGCGGTACGCAGAAGTATGGTCCATGCCGGCACAAGTCCCGAACAGATCGTCGTGGTATATAACGGCATCGAACCCATTGCCATTCCTTCCGCAGAAGAAAAGGCAGCCCTTCTGCAGTCCTACGGCGGCAAGGCGGGCGAAAAGGCAGTGGGTATGGTGGCAAGATTGGAAGAAGTGAAAGACCACGAAACCTTTCTGCTGGCGGCCCAGAATGTGCTGGAAAATCGAAAGGATGTACGCTTTTACATTGTTGGTGACGGCAGTTTGAGAGAAGAACTGGAAAGACGCGTGCTGGAACTGGGGATCAGTGAAAACGTGACCTTCACAGGCTTTGTGAAGGATGTGGAAAAAATCGAAGCGGCACTGGATCTTGCGGTCATCACTTCCAAGGCAGAGGCATTGTGCCTGTCTATCATTGAAAGCAACATCGCAGGCGTGCCTGCCATTGGCACAGACAGCGGCGGTGTCAGAGAAGTCATCAAACATGGCGAAACAGGTTATCTGGTTTCTGTGGGCGACAGTGACAAATTGGCAGAACGTATGGAAGAACTGCTGGCGGATGATGCAAAACGCAAAGCGTTCGGCGAACATGCGAAAAAGCGTGCGGAAAGCATGTTTATGGCAGATCAGATGACAAAGCGTATCGAAAAACTCTATCTGGAGGAAGTAAAATGAAAAGTAAGAAAGTATTCGGTGTGTTCAACATCGTGGATATGATATTGATTTTGGTGGTTATCGCTGCAGCGGCAGTGGGTGCAAAAATGTTTCTGGGCGGCAGCGGCGAAGCGGACACAGCGGCAACAAAGACCTATTCCTATGTTGTCATGGGGCAGGAGGTTCTGGAGGAAACAGCGGATTTCCCTGTGGTAGGCGGCAATGCCTACAACAGCTCCACTTCCGCTTATTTGGGAACAGTAAAAGAGGTGGCGACAGAGCCCTTTACAGAAACGGTCTATGATAGGGGTGCAAACAAATTCCATAAAGTGCCTGTGGAAGGCTATAGTAATATTTATGTGACCATCGAAGGCCCCGGTACGGAAACGGAAAAAGATATCACAGTCAACGGCACAACAGTAAAAACAGGGATGGAACTGAATGTCAAAGGCAAAGGCTATGCTTTCAAGGGCATCGTGGTAGAAGTAAGGGATGGTGAGTGATATGGCAAAGAGAAAACCAAATATTGTGGATATCCTCATTCTTGTAGTGATTGTTGCTTTGGCGGCACTGGCGGTGTTTAAATTCGGCGTGGTAAATAAAAACGAGGCTGCGGGGGTCAGTGATGCAGCGGAACCCAGAACCATCACTGCCTTTATCGACGAAGTGCGTATGCCCACGGTCAATGCTCTGCATGAAGGAGACAAAATCTTCGATGAGAAAACAGGCATCTGTATCGGTACCATTACAGAGGTGAGCCATAAGCCCTACAAAAAAGGCGTGCTTGCGGCAGATGGCAGTATAAAGCAGGTGGAATATCCTGATTATTACAGCATCAGCCTGACGATTGAAGGCCCTGTGATGGAAAAAGAAGAAGGTTATTTTGTAGAGGGGATTGTGGAACTGAAAACAAACTCTGAAATGAACACAGTGACAAAATATGCGAAACCCGTGATTAAAGTGACAAGCATCGGCGAATGATGGGAGGGTGAAACATGAAAAAATATAAGATTCTGATGGTTTTGATGGGTCTGGAGATCGGTGGGGCGGAAACCCATGTGGTAGAGCTTTCCAAGGAATTGAAAAAACAGGGCTATGACATCATCGTTGCTTCCAACGGCGGTGTGTACGAAAAGGAACTGGCTGAGGTTGGTATTCGCCATTATTATGCGCCCCTGAACCAGAGAAATGTATTCAAAATGATTCGTTCCTATTTCATTCTGAAAAGGGTCATCAAAAAGGAAAAAGTGGATATTGTTCATTCCCATGCCAGAATTCCCAGCTTTGTCTGCGGTCTTTTGAAGAAAAGAATGAAGGATGCCTTTACTTTTGTAACCTCTGCCCACTGGGTATTTTACACAGGGATGGGGCTGAAATACCTGACCAACTGGGGCCAGAAGGTTGTAGCGGTCAGTGATGATATCCGTGAATATCTAATGGAAAACTATCGTGTGCGTTACGAGGATATTTTCGTGACCATTAACGGTATCGATACAGAAAAATTTTCTCCTAACACAGACCAGAGCCGAGTGCGTGCGGAATTTGGCCTGCAGGAAGAAGAACCTACACTGGTTTATGTCAGCCGTATGGATGAAAGCCGTGCCTTGGTGGCAAGACAGCTGATCGCTCTGGGCCCCAAACTGGCGAAGGCTATCCCCGGTCTGAGAATGCTCATTGTTGGCGGCGGCGATGTATATGATGAACTGGTGGAAAAGACAAAAGAAGTGAATGCTGTCATCGGCAGAGAATGTATCACCATGACCGGCGGCAGAACCGATATCAACGAACTGGTGTCTGTGGCAGATGTATTCGTGGGCGTAAGCCGTGCGGCTCTGGAAGCTATGGCGGCAGAAAAACCCGTTGTGGTTGCCGGCAACGAAGGCTATATCGGTCTCTTTGGCAGGGAAAAGCTGGAACTGGCCCAGGAAAACAATTTCTGCTGCCGCGGCTGCGAAATGTCCAGGGAAGAGCTGCTGTTCCGTGATGTTGTCCATGCCTTCAACGAAATGACGGAAGAAGAACGCAAAGCTATGGGTGCTTATGGCAGAGAAGTCATTTTTGAATATTATTCTGTAACAAAAATGGCAGGAGACTGCGTAGATGCCTATCATGCGGCATATAAAGAAACAAGAGTACCTCAGTATCATGTGGTGATGAGCGGTTACTATGGCTTCAATAACACAGGGGATGAAGCCATCATGCTTTCCATGCATAAGAATATCCAGCAGATGGGGGAAAATTACCATATTACCGTATTGTCCAACAAACCGGAAGAAACAAAGAAAAAATACGGTATTGAAGCGGTATATCGTTTTGGACTGCGGGATGTGTTCCATGCCATCCGCAATTGTGATGTGCTTCTTTCCGGCGGTGGCTCTTTGCTGCAGGACAGCACTTCCACCCGCTCTCTGATGTACTATCTTTCCATCACGGTGATGGCGAAGCTGCTGCGTAAGAAGGTGATGCTGTATGCCAACGGCATCGGCCCTGTTTCCGGCAAGCGCAACCGCCGTCTGGTAAAACAGGTAGTGAATCGGGCAGACCTTATCACATTGCGAGAAGAAAATTCTTATGAAGAGCTGCTGTCAATGGGCGTGAATCCGAAGAAGTGTTTTGTGACGGCCGATCCTGCTTTTACCATGAACGGCATCGATGAGAAAGCATCCCGTGAGCTGTTGCAGGCGGAAGGGGTACCTCTGGATAAACCCATTGTGGTGGTTTCCGTACGGAAGTGGAAGGACATGGATAAGTTTATCGACAGATTTGCCCACATGTGCGATACCATCGTAGAAAAATACGACAGAAATATTGTGTTCCTCGGCATGCAGATGCCCAATGATATCATTGTCAGCGAAAAGGTGC
The DNA here is from genome assembly GCA_937919015.1 of uncultured Clostridia bacterium. Classification (GTDB taxonomy): domain Bacteria; phylum Bacillota; class Clostridia; order Lachnospirales; family Anaerotignaceae; genus Anaerotignum_A. The sequence continues at coordinate 1,133 of CALFPN010000070.1, read as the reverse complement.
GCGCGCAGATGAAACAGAATGCATATATTCTGAAGAACAACCATTCTCCTTATGAAGTGATGGGTATTATTTCCCAAGCAGACTTTATTCTGAGCATGCGCCTGCATACCCTGATCTTTGCGGCAAAACAATGTGTACCGCTTATCGGCTTTGTCTATGACCCGAAGATCGAATATTATCTGAAGAAACTGGATATGCCCAGCGGCGGCAATCTGAAGGAATTTGATCCTGTGAAAACACTGGAATATGTGGATGACGTAATTCGCAACAAAGAGGCCTATGTGGAAAAACTGGGCGACAAAGAAACAGAACTGGAAAAGATGGCACACAGAAATGAAAAATATCTGGCGAAGCTGCTGGAGCGTGTGAAAAAATAAGAGGGGGTATTTAAAATGAGAAAACTGACTCATGTTTTGGGCGTACCTTTCGATGCGGTGACCATGGAGGAAGCGGTGGCAAAGGCCAAAAGTCTGCTGACAGAAGAAGGACGCCATATCATCTGTACACCCAATCCGGAAATCGTTATGGAAGCGCAGAAGGATCAGGCTCTGATGGATATTCTGAAGGGGGCGGATCTGGTGGTGCCTGACGGCGTTGGTATCGTTTGGGCATCCAAATACAGCGAAATCCGACTGACAGAACGTGTGGCGGGGTTTGACCTGACACAGAACCTGATGGCTGAGCTGGCGGCAACGGAGCATACCTTTTATTTCTTTGGCGGTGCACCCGGTGTGGCTTCCACAGCTGCCAGAAAGATGATGAAAAAATATCCCGGTCTGAAAGTGGTCGGTGTTCATAACGGCTATTTTGATGAAAAAGAAGAAAAGCGTATCATTCAGGACATAAAAGCGAAATCTCCGTCCATACTGTTAGTAGGACTGGGGGCACCCAAACAGGAAAAATGGATCTATGATAACCTGCGCCTGATCGATGCGAAGGTTGCCATTGGTGTTGGCGGCAGCTTTGACGTGATGGCAGGCAATGTGAAACGAGCACCTAAGATTTTCCAGAAACTTGGTCTGGAATGGTTCCATAGACTCATCACACAGCCCACACGCTGGAGACGTATGATGCGTTTGCCGAAATTTGCGCTGACAGTCCTGATAACAAAAGGACGTTAAACGGAAAGAGGA
>CALFPN010000069.1 GCA_937919015.1 uncultured Clostridia bacterium | reverse complement strand
TAATGGCCCCTTCCAGGGGCAGTGCATACCACCAGTTTACTGGTGGTTATGATTGTTCAGAATTTTGAAGGGATATTCAAAAAAGATTCCTGCAGATCAAAAGATAATTCAAAAAAATGTCTTTTAAAAATGGATACAAAATGGACTTGATTTTGTTCAATTGTTCCAGATTTCCTGTCGTTTTTTGTCCAATCGGCGAATTGACGGAATCTTTATGGAATGTTAACATATATCTCGTAGATTCAGGATATTGAAATATTTTAGTAAAAATAAAAATGCAATCATATACTTTCCTGAACTACCAAGAAAAACTTATTTTTTTTAAGGAGGTAATTATATGTTTAGTACACCACTGATCAGCCCTGATAATACATGGGCACTGATGGCTATCACATGTGGCTGGGCTGCATTCTCCATCTATGCAGAGCAGACATGGGCATGGGCTTCCAAAATGTCCGGTGCGATCGTTGCACTGCTGGGTGCGCTGATCCTGACAAACGTAGGTATCATCCCTACAAACTGCGTATTCTTCGATGATATCGTATGGGGCTTCGTAGTACCTATGGCGATTCCTCTGTTGCTGCTGTCCTGCGATATCCGCAAGATTGGTAGAGAAGCGGGCAAGATTCTGGTTGTATTCCTGTTTGGTGCCATTGGTACATCCTTGGGTGCCGTTCTGGGCTACAACCTTCTGGCCGGTAAAGTAGACAATCTGGCTGGCGTTGCTGCCATGATGACAGGTTCCTATATCGGCGGTACTGTAAACTTCGCAGCGATGGCTGGTGCTTTCGAAGTACCCGGTGAAGCATCTTCTGCAGCAGTCGTAGCGGATAACCTGCTGATGACTCTGTACTTCTTTGTGCTGATTGCCATCCCCAGCATCAAATTCTTCAGAAGCAAATTCACACATCCTCATCTGGATGAAGTAGAAGCAAAAGGCATCAGCGAAGAAGCAAAAACACAGGCGGCCGCTTTCTGGGGCAAAAAACCCATCTCCCTGTGTGATATCGCCATCAATCTGGCAATCTCCGTGATCGTTGTTTGGGTTTCCACAGAAATCGCTGCTGTTATTTCTGCAGCATTCCCTACAAACGAAGGCAGAGGTGTTGTAAATGATCTGATCGGCGGTCTGTTCGGTAACAAATACCTGATCCTGACAACAATCTCTATGATTATTGCAACAGCATTCTCCAAACCTCTGGAAAAACTGGGCGGTTCTCAGGAAATCGGTACATACCTGATCTATCTGTTCTTCTTTGTAATCGGTGCACCTGCATCCATCAAAGCGATCTTCCTGAACGCGCCTCTGCTGCTGCTGTTCTGCGCGATCATGGTTATTGTAAACATGCTGTTCTGCTTCATCTTCGGTAAAATCTTTAAATTTGATCTGGAAGACTGTATTCTGGCTTCCAATGCATGTATCGGCGGCCCCACAACAGCTGCAGCAATGGCTATCTCCAAAGGCTGGATCAAGCTGGTAGGCCCTATTATGCTGGTAGGTACACTGGGCTACGTTCTGGGTACATACTTCGGTACATTCATCGGTAACTTCCTGGGGGCATAAGCATAGGCTAAATGGATGAATCAGAAACAGAAAGAAGGCAAGAATAATGGTTTTTGACGGACATAGTGATATTTTTACGGACGTAACCGTTCGCAGACTGAAAGGCGAAACACAGGTACTGAAAAACCACCACCTGCCTCGTCTGAAACAGGGCAATATCGAAGGCAGCTGCTTCGTACTGTGGATCGATCCGCCCCATGACGCAAATCCTCCCAAAAGATTGGGAGAGCTGATGCAGTGCATCAAAGACGAAATGGCGGAATGCGAAGAAGCTGTAATCGTTACCAATGCGAAAGAAATCGAAGAAGCGAAAAAGGCAGGCAAATTTTATATCCTGCCCGGGATGGAAGGTCTTTCCGGCATCGGCACAGATCTGGATAAGATCGATGCACTTTACGATTTCGGTGTACGCCATGCCATGCTGACATGGAATGAACAGAATGAACTGGCCACAGGTGCCAAGGCAGACCCCAACAGAGGCCTGACCCCCTTGGGTAGAAGAGTGGTTCGTAAACTCCATGATAAGCACATGATCGTAGACGTTTCCCATACAAATGAACGTACTTTCTGGGATATGGCGAAAATTGGCGGCGGCCCTCTGATGGCTTCCCATTCCAACGCATGGTCCCTGAGAAACCATGTAAGAAACCTGACGGACTGTCAGCTCTTGGAAATCAGAGATACCAATGGTATCGTTGGTCTGAATGCGTTCAACGAACTGGTAGCAGACAATAAAGCAGACCGTACTGTGGAAGGTCTGATCAGACATGCAGATTACATTGCAAACAAGATTGGCGTGGAACATCTGGCACTGGGCTTTGATTTCTGTGAATTTCTGGACGATGAAGCAGCAGGCTCCTTTGCAGAAGCAGGCAGTATCAATGTAGCAGGTCTGGATGACTGCTCCCATACACCTTTCATGATTGAAAAAATGAAAGAGGCCGGCTTCAGCGACAAGGAGATGGAAATGATCTGCACAGGCAACTGGTTTGATCTGATCAAGAGAGTCGTTGGCTAAAGGATTATTTTAAAATGGATACAAAGCCGGGGGATCTGTATGGATTTCCCGGTTTTCTTATGTAGCTGTATGGGTACAAAGAGTTTTGCGCAAGCGAAAAAGAAAAGAGGGACAAGTATGATTTTTGACGGACACAGTGACATTTTCAGTGACGTTCGATACAAAAGAGAAGCGGGTGAAACACAGGTGCTGAAAAATCGCCATCTGGAAAGACTGCAGAAGGGTGGTATCACAGGTGGTTGTTTTGTGATCTGGGTGGATACGTTTAATGGAGAAGATCCCCAAAAGGAACTGGATGCCATTATCAGAAATATGCAGGAGGAGATGGCAGAAACAGAAGCCTTTGTTCTGGTACATAATACGGCGGAAATCGAAGCGGCAAGAAAAGCTGGCAAGGTTTCCGTGCTGCTGGGGCTGGAAGGTCTGGCTGGTATCGGTGAAGAGATTGACCGTATTCATGGGCTGTATGACATTGGCTGCCGTCATGCCATGCTGACATGGAACGAAGAAAACGCACTGGCAACCGGTGTAAAAGGGACTCCTGACAGAGGCGTGACAGAACTGGGCAAAAAGGCCATCCGGTTGATTCAGAACAAGAAAATGATTCTGGATGTATCCCATCTGAATGAAAAATCTTTCTGGGATGTGATGGATGTTACAGCTGCCCCCATTCTGGCTTCCCATTCCAATGCCAAGGCTTTGGCAGGAGCTGCAAGAAACCTGACAGATGATCAGCTGAGAGCTATCAGAGATACGAAAGGTCTGGTTGGGCTGAATGCCTTCAATGATTTTGTCAGCGACAGCAAAGCTGAACAGGATGTAGATGGTCTGGTAAGACATGCTTCCTATATTGCGGAAAAAATCGGCGTGGAACATCTGGGCTTTGGTTTTGATTTCTTTGAATTCCTGAGTACAGATTTTATGGCAAGCTACAGCGATCAGGAAGATTCCCTGCTGAAAGGCATGGAGGATTGTTCCAAGGTGCCTGTAATGCTGGAAAAAATGAGACAAGCAGGTTTTACAGAAAAAGATCTGGAATTGATCAGCCACAAAAACTGGCTGAATCTGATTGGAACGATCATGGGTTAAAATAAGAAAACCCGATAGCATTTTTGCTATCGGGTATTTTTTCGTATTAGAAGAATTTTGGTGTCATGGCCCAAATGGAAATACAGTCTTCCTCGCCATTATTGATGTATTTATGAGGGAGAGAACTGTCAAAATAAATACTGTCCCCTTCCTGTAGGACGTAATCTCTGCCGTTGAGGTATACGGTAAGTGTACCTTTCAGCACATAGCCGCACTCTTCCCCTTCGTGTTCCAGAGGCTTTTTATCATAGGTGTGCCCGCTTTTCAGGGTAATGATCATCATATCCATCATGCGGTCATCCTTATTGGGGTGCAGCAGCTTATAATAGCTGCTGTCGTTATGCATAACGATGGTACGGTGCTCGCCTTTTCGGATAATGATCTGCTCTTCCTTTGTTTCTTCGTGAAAGAAATAATTGATATTGGTATCCAGTGCCTGCGCCAGCCGCCATAAGCTGGTGACAGAGGGCACCACAAGATCACGCTCGATTTGGCTGATCAGCCCTGTGCTGACATCGGAAAGACGGGAAAGTTCGGCGATGCTCAGTTTTTTTTCTGTACGCAATTGTTTCAGTTTTCCGCCGATCAATAGTTCCATTTCCTCACCTCGCTGTTTCATCTCTTCGGATCCTTGTTTCTTTCTAAAATTATTCTAACATTTTTGCGGAAAAGGAACAACCACTTTTTTCTTAAGAAAAACGAACGATGGAAGATGGGGCAAAAATAGAGGTTTTTCCCTGTTTTCGTTGCAAAGTCAAGGTTCTTGTGCTATGATAGGAAAGATTATATTGAGAAAGAATATGCAAAAGGAGAAGATTATGTTAACAAGTAAACAGAGAGCATTCCTCCGCGGAATGGCCAATGGAATCGACGCAATTTTTCAGGTAGGCAAAAACGGGGTCACACCCGAATTGAGAGATACAGTATTTCACGCACTGGAAGCAAGAGAACTGGTAAAAATCAGTGTGCTGGACAACAATATGCTGGGTGCAAGAGAAGCGGCAGAAATGCTGGCAAGCAGAACTGGCGCGGAAGTGGTGCAGGTGATCGGCAACAAATTCGTGCTGTATAAAGCGGCAAAGAAACCTATTATCGAACTGCCTCCTGCAAAAAAGTGATTTGTGTAAGGTCTTGCGGAGCTGGCGGCAAGACAGAACCCACCTCATAATCGCCTGTTTGGGCGAAGTGGGGGAAAGAAGGTATGAAAATGAGAAATGAAATTGCCAATTTTAAGGATTGTAAGAGTATTGCTATCATGGGCGGCACCTTTGACCCCATCCATAACGGACATCTGGTGACGGCAGAAGCGGTTCGCCATAGATTTAAGGTAGACCGTGTGGTTTTTATGCCTGCCGGACAGCCTGCCCATAAAGCCGATAAAAAGGTAACCCATAACGAGCATCGCTATCTGATGACGGTTCTGGCTACCATGAGAAATGAAAACTTCGAGGTTTCCCGTATTGAGATTGATCGCCCCGGTGCCACTTATACCATCGATACCATCGAGGAACTGAAAAAGATCTGCAGACCGGATGTGCGTCTGTATTTTATCACCGGTGCCGATGCCATCCATCAGATCATGACATGGAAACATCCGGAAAGATTGCTGAAGATGTGTGACTTTGTTGCAGTGACACGTCCCGGTTATGACAGGGCCAAGCTGTTTGAAGATATCGGTGAGATCAGAGAAAAATATGCCAGCCGCATCCATTATATGGAAGTGCCGGCTCTGGCCATTTCTTCCTCCGATATCCGAAAAAGAGAAAGCAAGGGAGAGCCTATCAAATACCTGCTTCCTCAGGAAGTAGAGGATTATATCCATAAATTCGGACTATATCGAGATGATACAAAAGAAGAGGTGAAATTTATGCTGCCAATTTCTACAATGCAGGAAAAACTGCAGTCTGCCCTTTCTGTAAAACGCTATATTCATACCATGGGCGTTGCAGAGGAAGCGGTGAAGCTGGCGGAAATCTATGGCACGGCGCAGGATCAGCAGAAAGCGAAAGTTGCCGGCCTTTTGCATGACTGTGCGAAGGATTATCCCGAAAGCATGCGACTGCGTTTCTGTAAGGAATATAAAGTAAAAACAGATGAGATCATGAACAAACAGACAGACCTGATCCATCCTTTTTTGGGTGCGGAAGTGGCTAAGAGAGAATATCAGGTCATGGATGAAGATGTGCTGAATGCCATCCGTTACCATACCACAGGCCGTCCCAATATGTCTTTGCTGGAAAAAATCATTTTCATCGCGGATTATATTGAACCCAACCGTGAAAAATTCGGCGGTCTGGATGAAGCAAGACGTCTGGCTTATCTGGATCTGGATAAAGCGATGGCGTATATTCTGGAAAACACCGTTGAATATGTAAAGGCAAGGGGCAGACTGCTGCATCCCCTGTCTCTGGAAGCAATGGAATATTATAAAAATCTGTAAGGAGGAAATTTTTGCATGAATGCATTGGAAGCTGCAAAGGTTGCACAGGCAGCCATTGAAGATAAACTGGGAGAAGATATCAAGGTTCTGAATCTGCAGGGGCTTAGCAATATCGCAGACTGTTTCGTCATTGCCAGCGGGAAAAACGTGAACCAGCTGCGCGCTATGGCCGATGAAGTGGAACAGAAACTGTTCAAGGAAGGTATCAAACTGCACCATTCCGAAGGCTACAGCGGCGGCACATGGATCTTATTGGATTTCGGCAATCTGCTGGTGCATCTGTTCAACAGAGAAGACAGGGCATTCTATGGTCTTGATCATGTTTGGGGCGATGCACCCAGCCTGTAATAAGCTTTTTTTATATCAAAAGTATAAAAATCGAATAGTTGGATTTCAATAAAATTGCAAAAAATACTTGAATAAAGACGAATTTTGCAGTAAATTTAATGTGTTAGGACAATCATTTTTATGAGGGTTTTATTCACAGAAAAACGTGTTTTTAATAAGAAAGGACGGAAACTATAATGGAAAAAATTTATCAGGGCAAGACAAAAGACGTTTACAAACTGGAAAACGGCAACGTGCTGCTGAAATTCAAAGATGACTGTACAGGCAAAGACGGCGTATTCGATCCCGGTGAAAACTCTGTAGGTCTGACAATCGACGGTATCGGTAAAGCAAACCTGGAAACATCCATCAAATTCTTCGAAATCCTGAAAGAAGCAGGTATCAAAACACATTATGTTTCCGCTGATCTGGATAACGCTACAATGGAAGTTCTGCCTGCAACAGTATTCGGTCATGGTCTGGAAGTTATCTGCAGACTGAAAGCAACAGGTTCCTTCATCCGTCGTTATGGCGAATACATGGCTGACGGTACAGCAATCGAAGGCGGCTATGTAGAAACAACATTCAAAAACGATGCGCTGGGCGATCCTCTGGTAACAAAAGATGCTCTGGCTGTTCTGGGTGTTATGTCTCCTGAAATGTATGACAGCATGAAAGCACAGACACTGGCAATCACAAAGATCGTTGCTGCTGAACTGGCAAAACTGGGTCTGGATCTGTATGACATCAAATACGAATTCGGCTTCAACAACGACGAAGTTATCCTGATCGATGAAATCGCTTCCGGTAACATGCGTGTTTACAAAGACGGCGCATACGTTGATCCCGTTACACTGACAAAAATCATCAACGGCTGATTCTAAACAATAAAAAGAGGAGTGTGAAAACACTCCTTTTTCTTTTGCAAAAAAAATAAGAGTCCTTGCGGACTCT
>CALFPN010000068.1 GCA_937919015.1 uncultured Clostridia bacterium | reverse complement strand
ATTATATATTCTGTGAAAAAAGTAGGCTTTAAATTTTTACTAATTTATGTAAAAATTGTAATTTATTAATATTTATTAAGTTGTTTAATCTAATTATATCGACTTATACAAAAATAATCAAATATTTTTTTCTCACTCATTGTTCATCCCTCTATTCCATTTTTCCAATAATCCTATGATAACTTTTTCGATATCTTCAGCAGAATAATCTTCTGGAAAATATTTTTGGATTGCTTTAACAGAAAGAGAAAAGTTTTTTCCTTTTTGTATATCTTGCAACAATACATTTGCAATCTGTTTCTCATCTAACGCACTGACAGAACTTAAAGTTTTTATCTTATCTGCCATAACATCATTTGGGAAAACCTTATATTCTAAAATTGCATCCACTAACATTCCCTGTTCTTTTTCATTAAGGAAAGATAGTTTTTCAGCCGCCTTAAATGTGATTTTTTTCCGATCAACCAAGTCAAGCAATTCTTCCTGTAAATATGTAAGTCGAATATATCGATGTATTTGTCTACCGCTTTTTCCATTTTGCTTTCCTAACTGTTCAGAACTGCTTCCCAAAGAGTTTTTCCCTTGATGCTTCATTGCTTCATATTTTATTCTATATGCCCACGCCTTTTCACTATAAAGCAGTTCTTCCCTCTGATTATTAGCATCAACCATCATAATAGCCGCATCATCATCAGATAAATTCTTTACAAACACTGGCATTTCGTCCAGTCCTGCCAACTCACAGGCTCTTTTTCTACGATGGCCCGATATAATCTCATAACCACCCAAAGCCCGCAGACGGACAATGGCAGGCTCTAATACGCCATTCTCTTTAATGCTTTCTACTAATTCCATCATTTTCTCATCATCCAAAACACGGTACGGATGATTTTCAAATGTATATAAGTTTTTCAATGGAACCATAGATATCGTGTTTTCATCGAATTCTCTAGGTGTGCCAAATAAATCTGCTATACTTTCAAACTTTATGTTTTTAGCTGTACTTTCTCTCATTATCAAGCACCTCCTTTGTTAAAGCATCATAGGCCTGTCCAACTGTACCATGAGGATCATATTGGAAAATGCGTACGCCTTTTGCAGTTGTTTCTGCAGCTCTTACAGAAGAAGGAATCTTCTGACCAAATACTTTTACTACTGTTCCATAATTCAAATGCAGCAATTCGTCGATATCTCTTGCATTTTTGGTTCTACCATCAAACATAGTCAAAAGAACCCCTTCAATTTCAAGGCTGAAATTCAACTGTCTTTTAACCTGTGTGATTGTTTTAATAAGCTGCTGAAGACCTTTTATGGGTAGATATGCAGCCTGAACAGGAATCAGAACGCTATTTGCACATGCTAAAACATTAATTGTCAACATCCCTAAAGACGGCATACCATCAATCAGGATATAGTCATACTTATCTCTGATAGCTTCAATATATCTTTTCAAGATTAATTCTCTGCTCATCACATTCACCAGAGAAATTTCCATGGCTGATAAGTCGATATTAGATGGTAATACGTCCACTCCTTCACTATGATGAAGGATTGCATAATTTTCTTCCATTTCAACTTCATTGATCACATTCATCATTACGGTTGCCAGCGTATGATTAATTTCATCCGGATTCGTAAATCCAAGACTTGCTGTCAAATCCCCCTGTGGATCGGCATCAATTAGCAAAACCTTTTTTCCATTTCTGGCCAACCCTATTCCGAGGTTCCCACATGTTGTCGTTTTCCCTACTCCGCCTTTTTGATTCACAATTGCAATAACTCTGCTCATATAGATAACTCCTTTCCAAGTTGTTTTATAATCAGGAATTGCTTGTCCATCTCAAGGTTATGGCCAAGTTTTTCCCTTGATTTTAAAATGTTATAGTTAACAACTTCTCTTCTCATTATCCTATGATTGTTTTGGCGAAGCCCTGGATATTGCACGGGATTATCTGAATCAGCAGCATTATTTCTTTATGCAGAAAAATGGATGTAATACAAAATAAAACTTGCATAATGGCAAAAGCGGCATGATCATTCATGCCGCTATATTTTTATGTTATAAATGATGTATTTAGAAATCTGTGTATATATCAGAGAACACTCGCTATCTTCCAAAGAATTATTTATTCGGTAGTATCCCAAAGTTTGTGTAAACCTTCAAACTGATGTAAGATAAAATTACTCAGTTTGGAGGTTTTATTTATGGCACGAAAAAAAGATTCCCCTCAAAAAGCAGCTCTTCGAGAAATGATGAGCACCTATCTGAAAGAAAATGATGTAAAAATCAAGGATGGAGCAGATGTAAATGCAATTATGCGAGATATGATGTCTATAATCCTTGAAGGCGTTCTAACTGAAGAATTGGATGAAGAACTTTGCTATACCAAGTATGACTATCGTAACAAGGATATCGATAACAGCCGAAATGGCTTTTCTCAGAAAACAATGCACACCAGTTACGGAGATATGGAGCTGGATATTCCCAGAGATCGTAAAGGTGAGTTTGAGCCACAAATAATCAAAAAATATCAGAACACTGTCACACAGGGCATGGAAGAAAAAATTCTTTCCATGTATGCCAAAGGAATGACTACCAGCGATATTGAAAGCCATATGCGCGACCTGTATGGTATTGAGATTTCTGACAGCACAATCAGCCGTGTTACAGACAAAGTACTCCCTATCGTAAAAGAATGGCAGGAGCGTCCTCTGGAAGAAATCTATGCAGTTGTTTTCATGGATGCGATCCATTATCATGTTCGCCATGAAGGCCGTATCGTAAAACGAGCTGTATATATTGCTATCGGCATCGACATGAATGGTCACAAAGATGTGTTGGGTATATGTATGTTGGTCAGAATGAATGTGCAAAATTCTGGCTGTCTATCCTGAACGGCCTTAAAAATCGCGGTGTTCAGGATATCCTGATCGCTTGTGTGGACGGTCTTTCTGGATTCCCTCAGGCAATCGAAGCCGTATTCCCTGAAACAGAGATCCAGCAGTGTATTATCCATCAGATCAGAAACACCACAAGATTTGTGTCCTATAAGGACATCAAACCATTGATGACTGACCTGAAACGAGTTTATACTGCAGCGACAGAAGAAATCGCATTGGTTGAACTGGATGCCTTCGAAGAAAAATGGTACAGCAAATATCCTAGAATTGCCAAATCCTGGAGGGATAACTGGGCCAACCTTTCCGCATATTTCAAATATCCTGAAGCTATTCGTAAGCTGATTTATACTACAAATGCAATTGAAGGATTTAATCGACAGCTGCGTAAAGTCACAAAATCTAAGACCATTTTTCCTTCTGATGACAGTTTGATGAAAATGCTGTATCTGGCAACTATGGATATCACGAAAAAATGGACCGGACACCGTCTTGATTGGGGTCAGATCCATTCTCAGTTGGAAATATATTTTGAAGAAAGATTATCCTGATTATAGTCTGAATAGGGCTGTCTGTGGCAGCCTTGCTTGACATGCAAAAAATTGTCGCTATAATACAGGCAAAGGGCAAAGTCCTGAAAATCGACTTTGCCCTTCATAACTCATTTCATTATTTTACATCAGTTTTTTTACTTTACACAAACTTTGAAACAGTCTCATTTATTCTTATTCTGCATATTCATTTAAAATCAGTTTAAATGCGCCATAAACTCCTGCATCATTTCCTAATTCCGCCAACCGAATCTTTGTGGAACGGCAAGCATGAAACGCATATCTCTCGAAATATTTCATCGTTCCCACAATCAGAGGCTCCCCTGCTTTGCTGACCCCGCCGCCAAGAAGGATCACTTCCGGATCAATCACACAGCAAACATTCGCCAGAAGCAGCCCCAGATATTTATATACCTGCTCCAGAATCGCACAGGCAGCAACATCTTTCTTTTCCGCTGCCACAAAAATATCCTTGCATTCCATATCCATCATGTGTCGTAACACACTTGGATCGGTATACTCTGCCAGATATCTTCTAGCAAGGCGAACAATGCCTGTTGCAGAACAATATTGCTCCGCACAGCCACTCTTACCACAGCCACAGGCTTCTGTCTCGCCGGGTTCTAATGTTATATGTCCGATTTCGCCGCCGGCACCATGAATGCCATTTATGATTTTTCCTTTTACCACAATACCACCGCCAATGCCTGTGCCAAGGGTAGCCATCACTATATTTGTATATCCTTTCGCACCGCCCTGCCAGCATTCCCCCAAAGCCGCCACATTGGCATCATTGCCTGCCTTTACTGGAAATCCTGTCAGTTCGGACAACTCTTTTTGGATATCTACCTTTCCCCAGCCCAGGTTGACACACTGATTTACTACACCAAGATCATCTACCGGACCGGGCACCCCTACCCCAATGCCAATGATCTGTTCATTGCGAATATTCTTCTCTTTCAGAAATGTGTTCACGGAAGCAGCGATATCCGGAAGAATGGCACATCCGCCATTTTGCGTATTTGTTTTGATTTCCCATTTATGCAGTAATGCACCCGTTTGGTCAAAGAATGCCAGCTTAACAGTTGTGCCGCCAATATCCACGCCAAATCCATATTCCATATCTGCAGCCTCCTCTTTTTTCAATACCATTTCTTCTTATTTTATCTTTTGTTTCTTCTTGTTTTATCTTTTGTTCTCTCTGATTTCTTTTGTACTTATTAACAATCCAGCATTTCCAGTGTACAGGTCTTCGCAATGGAGCTGCGAATTGCTGCACGCAAAGGTAATACTGCATTGGGTGTCACAGAAATTTCATCCATACCCATAGCAAGGAATGTAGGAAGCATACTCAGATCTGCCCCCAATTCTCCGCAGATACCGATCCAGATACCTGCTTTATGGGCTGCATCGGCAGCCATTTTCAGTGCGCGCAGCACCGCAGGATGGTGAGGATCATAGAATTTTCCCAGATCATTCGCCTGACGGTCGCATGCCAGTGTGTACTGTGTCAGGTCATTGGTGCCAACGGAAAAGAAATCCACTTCCCTCGCCAGTTCCTCTGCCACAAAAATGGAAGCCGGTGTTTCCAGCATAATACCGATCTCTGTATCCTTGTTAAAAGGAATCCCTTCCTGTTCCAGTTCTGCCATGACCTTCTGACAGGCACGTTTGCATTCCTTCACTTCCCAGACAGATGTGATCATGGGGAACATGATAGCCACTTTACCATAGGCAGATGCACGATATAACGCCCTCAGCTGGGGCTTAAACACCTCAGGACGATTCAGGCAGATACGGATGGCACGAACCCCCAATGCAGGGTTTTCTTCTTTGTTCATATTAAAATAATCCACCTGTTTATCTGCACCGATATCCAGTGTACGAATAATGACACGCTTGCCATTCATGGCTGCGGCAACCGTTTTATATGCCTGAAACTGTTCTTCCTCTGTAGGATAATCAGAAGCCGCCAGATAGAGGAATTCACTGCGGAACAGACCAATACCCTGACCATCATTCGCAAGAACAGCCGCCACATCTTCGGGAGAACCGATATTGCAGTAAACATTGATTTTTTTGCCGTCCAGTGTGATATCTTCCTGTCCCTTCATGGTCTGAAGCAGTTCTCTCATTTCCTGCTGTTTCACGAACTTTTCGCTGAACTGCGCCAGTGTCAGTTCGTCAGGTTCGATATAAACACTGCCCACTTCTCCATCCACATATGCCGTTCTGCCTGCAAATTCCGGATTCAATGTTTCCCCCAGACCGCAAATCGCAGGAATACCCATGGTACGGGCAAGGATAGCCGTATGGCTGTTGCTGGAACCGCCCTGTGTAACGAAAGCAAGGATCTTGCTTTTATCCAGCTGAATCGTTTCAGAAGGCGCCAGATCATCCGCTGCCAGAATAACAGGAACAGCAGAATCGATACCACCTTCCACAATGCCCATCAGATTATTGCAGATACGATTGGAAACATCACGGATATCCGCCGCACGTGCCTGCATATAGGCATCATCCATAGCGGCAAGCATTTCCGCAAACTGTTCGCCAGCCTGCTGTACTGCATATTCAGCATTGCAATTTTCTTCGTCCATACAGGAATGGATGCATTCTACATAATCTTCGTCTTCCACAAACATCGCATGGGTTTCAAAAAGAACTGCTGCTTCATCCCCAGCCTCTTCTCTACAGCGTTCTGCCAGTGCTTCCAGCTGAGCAATGGATTTTTCCTGTGCCTGTGCCAGACGCATTTTTTCTGCATCCATATCTTCCACCTGCCACTGACGAATTGCAGCATCCGGGCGGCGGAAAAAATACAGAGGACCTTTTACGACGCCCTTGGAGACGCCTTTGCCCTGCATCATGATCATACTTATCCCCTCCTGCTGCAATTACAGGTTTTCAGCCAGTGTATTGTACATCACTTCAATGGCATTTTCTTCAGAAGGACCATCCGCTGTCACTGTTACAACATCGCCTTCCTTTACACCCAGGCCCATCAGTTTCATCAGCTGTGTAGCCTTTACTTCTTTGTCGCCTTTCTGGATCATAATCACTGTATCAGGGAATGTTTTGGCTGCTTTTGCCAGTAGGCCTGCGGGACGTGCATGGATACCCAGGGGATCTGTAATTGTGTAATTAAACTGTTTCATCGTAAATTCCTCCTTATATGACTTGATATATCTTTATTATTTCGTTTCGTTGTAGTTGTTCCAGTTCATTCTGCCGTAACGCATTGTTGTAGCCAGAATTCCCTGCTGTAGTTCTTCTGTCAGTTGCTCCTTCTTTACTCTCCATCTCCAGTTGATGCCAATGGTAGAAGGTGTATTGATCCGGCAGCTGTTGTCCAGCCCCAGATAATCCTGCAGAGGAATGATACACATTCTTGCTGCACTACGCATCGCCAGTGCAATAAAGGACTGGTGGAGCAGTTTATGCGGTGTTCTCTGGTCGCAGAGGTAATCTCTTGCCATCTGCTGTTCTTCTTTTGTAATCGATTTAAACCAGCCGTTCAGTGTTTCATTATCATGGGTGCCTGTATAAACCACACTGTTTTCCGGATAATTATGGGGCAGATAATCATTGGCAGAACCGGAATCGCGAGAATCAAAGGCAAATTCCAACACTTTCATGCCAGGGAATCCACTATCTTTTAGCAGCTGACGAACAGAATCTGTCACATAGCCCAGATCTTCCGCGATCACTTCATGCCAGCCCAGATTCTGTTCCACACAGCGAAACAGATCGATGCCGGGGCCTTTTTCCCAATGCCCGTCCACTGCCGAATCCGCACCATAGGGAATGGAAAAATATTCATCAAAACCACGGAAATGATCGATTCTTGTTACATCATACAAGCGGAACACATACCACAGACGACTCAGCCACCACTGATAACCTGTTTCTCTGTGATATTCCCAACGGTAAAGAGGGTTGCCCCAGAGCTGCCCTGTAGCAGAAAACCCATCAGGGGGACAGCCTGCCACGGCATAAGGCACATTGTTTTCATCCAGCTGGAACAGTTCCGGATGAGCCCATGTATCCGCGGAATCCATGGCAACATAAATGGGAATATCCCCGATGATGCCAATATTTTTTTCATTGGCATACTGCTTCAGTTTCCAGTACTGTTCAAAAAATTTAAACTGCAGATACATCTGAAATTCAATATCATAATACAACTCTCTGCGGTAATAATCCATAGAATAGCCATAACGTAGACGGATATCTTCAGGCCATTCATACCAGCACTGACCATCAAAGAAATTTTTCAATGCCATGAATAAAGCATAATCAGAAAGCCACCATTCGTTTTCTTTTACAAAATGCTGATATGCTACATTTTCGCTGATATTGCTTCGTTCATAGGCTTTTCTCAGCAAAGTATAACAGCTGTTATACTGGGCTTCGTAATCAATATCCGTTTCATCCTCGCCAAAATCCATGCTGTCACATTCCTTCTGCATCAGCACCCCTTCTGCCACCAGTGCATCCAGATCAATGAAATAAGGATTTCCTGCAAAGGTGGAGAAGGACTGATAGGGAGAGTCACCATAACTGGTGGGGTGGATCGGCAGGATCTGCCAGTAAGTCTGACCGGTTGCCTGCAGCCAGTCCACGAATTTATATGCTTCCTCAGAAAAACAACCAATGCCGTATTTTCCGGGTAAACTTGTGATAGGCATCAGAATGCCTGCTGTTCTTTTCATACTATTTTCTCCTTTATATCTATGAATACACCGAAGTGATCGGAAACCACAGGTCTGTTTTCCCCATTAAAAATCACTTGAAAGGATTTTACACAGACCCTATGACTAGAGAAGATATAATCCAAACGCATTGCTTTCACTTCCTGATCCTTCAGTCGTTCTTTCCAGCCATCGATCACACAGGGAACGGCGGTCCCTCTGTCTTTTTCCAATGCTGCAGAGTAAGTATCCAGCCATCCATTGGTCAAGATCCATTCATAGCTCTGTCCGGAAACAAAATCAGGTGCATTGAAATCACCCATGAGCCAGACAAATCCATTTCTCCTTTTCTCTGAAATCCGTTCTTCCAGCTGTTTCCACTGATCCAGAAAAGGCTCTTCCGCATCATCCCACCAGCCCATGTGGATGGTGTAAAACCAGTCTGTCAGGCCTTCCACCTGCATCCCGAGAACTGCCCGAGTACGCCAGTTGTGATAATCATTTACCTTACTAATCGGGAATGCCTCCGCTGCAGTGATCTTTCTGCCAAGACTCAGCAGCGCTACCCCCTCATCGTATTTTCCATAGCCCAGTTTAATGGGAAGCCATACCCAATGACACGCAACCCCTGCCTGACGCAGGCGATATACCACCTGTGCCGCATGGTTATCCTGTTTCAAAGGAACCTGTGCCGGGATCGAATACAATCCTTCCCAAAGGATATCTTCCGCCACTGCTGCATCAGAGGTCTGATTCACCTCCTGCAGTGCAATGATGTCAGGTTTTTCCTGCAGGATTCCCTCTATAAACCACTCCAGTTTCTGTTCATAGTTTTCTTCCTGAAGGGAATGGGTATTCAATGTCAGAAGTTTCATATAAATCCACCTCTATCCTAATTCTTTACAGAATATCGTTAATATCAGATTTCAAAACATCCGCTTTCGGACCATATACTGCCTGAATGCCATTGTCTTTTTTGATCAGACCGAGTGCACCTTCTGCCTTCCAGTCAGCAATCTCAGCCACTTTATCCAGATCCTTTACAGTAACACGCAGGCGTGTCATGCAGGCATCCACCAGTGTAATGTTTTCTCTGCCGCCCAGCAGTGTGATGATACGTTCTGCCTGTGTATTGCCATTTGTTTTGTTTTCCGCTGCAGCTTCTTCACCTTCACTTTCATCAGTGTAGTTACCCAGACGACCGGGAGTTGCAAACTGAAATTTACCGATCATAAAGTATGCAACAAAATAACCAATTGCAAGGAATGCCACACAGCAAATCACAAAATTCAGAATATCACCGCTCAGACCAGCCTTCAGAGACATAGGCACACGAGTCAAGAATTCAAGGTTACCAAAAGAATGCAAACGCAGATTGATGATCCCTGCC
>CALFPN010000067.1 GCA_937919015.1 uncultured Clostridia bacterium | reverse complement strand
AAAATCAGGAACAGGTACGTTCATTTCCACCAGATTTTCCAGTACGCTTCTGATTTCGTTCACAAGGTAATTCGCCAGCGTGAACCATCCCACAAAATCCATGAATACCAGGTTCATGCCGATGGTGTCGCCCATAGCCTTAAAAGCAAACCCAATAAAAAAGGCGGTCGCAATGACCACCCAATAACAGATTTTCTTCATGGCTCCGATCGCGCCTACCCTGCTGCAGCTTTCGCCTTTCATACTGCTTTTCGCCCAGCCTGTCAGCCAGTCGATGATGTTAAAGATCAAAAGACCTGCGAACAGGAACCAATACTGGCCCAGTACCGCTGCCAATGCTGCCACGATAGCACCTCCGATCATGTTTACTCTGTGTAAAAAATTAGCCATACATCATTCCTCCTTCTGCATCAAACTGGGAACAGCAGAAGGCTCATACACCAGCTTATATGTCCCTTCGGGCAGGATACATTCGTAAATGAATCCCTCTGCATCCTTCACCCTCATGCCGGGCCATACCAGCATCCCGTAAACATAGGGATAAACCCCGTCTTTGTCAGGTTCAGGATAAGGGCAATATTCATTTGTCGCCTTATCGGGTGCCCAGATCTCCAGTCGGGTGATCTTGGTCGCCGCATTGCAGATGTAAGCCATCCCAGTCTTGGGATAAAACTTGATACTGCCCTTTTCTTCGTCGCCGCCGTCCGCCAGCCAAACAGGATAATGCTTTGCAAACTTCCCGATCTGCTGTGTCATATCCGCCCCGGCTCTGGTGGCGATCTGAATGGCCGTTGCCCCTTCTCTGCCCAGTGTTTCCAGTTCTGCCTTTGCGCTTTTTTCCTCTTTCAGGTTTTCCACGCCTGCATGAATGGTTTCTGTTTTCGCCTCTGCTGCAGCTGCACTCTGAGCCGCCGCCTCTGCTTTCTGCTGTGTGGTGGCAAGGGAAGCCTGTGTTTCTGTCCCCTGCTTTGCCACTTCCGCCCTCATCAGGCCAAAGTCAGCAGAGAGGCGTTTCCGCCCCTCCGCATCCTGTTTCATCTGTTCACGCAGTTCGCCAAACAGACCAACGTTTTTCTTTTTCTTCATGCCGCATCCTCCTTAACTGATTTTGTAGTAGTAAACATAGTCATCACTATCCGTATCAGAATGAATTTTCTTCGCATACATAGGATATTTTTGGAAGAATTTATACTTACCTGTATAATCATTCCAGTTAGGATAACTACCATCAGACAACACTGCATAACCATAATCAGTGTATTTGAAAGAGTTACCACTAGAAATTTCCAGAACGATAAATTTGCCACTAACAGTACTACCTTTAGTGACAGATGTCTTCTTCGCATACAGAGCATTAAGCGCAGTTGTAGATGCAGCAATTTTCGCCAGTGCCGTAGATTTTTCTGCAATCGCCGCCATAGCAACGGAAGGAGAAGCAGCAATAGCAGTCATCGCGGTGCTGCTCGCAGCAATAGCAGTCATCGCGGTGC
>CALFPN010000066.1 GCA_937919015.1 uncultured Clostridia bacterium | reverse complement strand
GTACATGGTTCTGCAAATGGGGGTACAGGGGAATCATTCCCCTGTCAGGGTGTGGGACAGCGTCCCACGAACTTATCTATATTCGTTCCAGATTTCTTCCAGTCTCTCTTTACATTCCTCCGCACTCAGTAACAGGCGATAAGAATTCCGTTCTCCTTCAGTCTTTTCCGCCATCCCCCTTACGATGAGATAATCCAGATGGGCCATGGTTTCCCCAACGGCGAACCATCTCTGGCTCAGGGGGAATTCCGCCCATGTTTTGCCCCGCATAGACCATTTCAGGTGGGCAGCGATATCCGTGGCATGGGTATTGGGCTGGGCCGCCAACGCATCTACCGTTTCCATCAGACGCACCAGATGATGCTCAATGATCTGACTGATACGAACATAGACATCCATCTCATTTTTCCGATGGGCAGGCAATGCGGTTTCTATTGCATAGCCGCGGATTTTCACCAGACTATCCAGATAATCTCCCAGAGAATCGGCGGATTCCGCCCAATGGGTGATATTGGGTGTGATATCAAACAGGACATGGTCTGCAGTGAATAGGATCTTCTTTTCCCTGCAGTAAAGACACATCTGCCCCGGTGTATGGCCGGGAACAGAAACACATTCAAAGCCCCATTCCCCAACTTTGATCCTGTCGCCATCCGCCACATGCTCCGCCTCGAAATACTTCGCCGGAGCAAGGCCGCGGGCGGGGTTGGAAACACGCAGTTCCGCCAGCTGTTCACGGGTAAAGCCTTCTTTATAATACAGCTCGTCCGCCTGATCCCAGCGGCTGCCGTCCTTATGCTGACCAAGGATATCATGGTCTTTGGCACTGATGTAGATTTTTCCCGGCTTGTCCTCCATAACCTCCGGCGCAAGGCCCGTATGGTCGGAATGGAGATGGGTCAGGAACAGATTTGTTTTTTCCCAGTCTGCATCCAATTCCGCCAGCCCCGCCAGCAATGCTTCTTTACATTCGGGGCGGTTGAAGCCCGTATCGATGATGAGGGTCTCTCCGCTGTCCTGAATAACATAGCAGTTCAAATTGCGAAGCGGATTATCAGGCAGGGGTACATCTATCTGAAAAATATTCGGTTCATTGTATATTTTTTTGAGCATGACCGTTCCTCTCTTTCCTCTATCATTTCTTCCCTATTTTAGCATATCCCCCCAAAAAGAAAAAGGCATCCGAAAATTCGGACGCCTTTCCAGTCATCATTATTCTGTGGGTACGGTAAAACCATGCTCTGCAAAATACTTCGCTGCACCTTTGTGGAAGGGAACAGAAATACCTGTTGTGCCGGCTTCCGCGCTCATATCAATGACTCTTGCCAGAACTGCAGAAACATTTTCCACATTATCATAGATCCCCGCTGTCAGGTGATATACATCTTCTTCTGCCATATCTGCAGAAACGATCATCGCCGCCTGAATGGATACCGTTGTTACATCATGATCCAAGCCTGTGTATGTACCGCTGAGGATCACATATTTATTGTAAAAAGGATACCACTGCTGCAGCTCTGCAATCTTTTCACTTTCGATATTGACCAAGTGTGCATGTTCCGCAGCGATCAGATCCTCAACCACATTCGTAGGCGCACCGGAAACGATAAATGCCGCATCGATTTTTCCGGCCTTCATTGCTTCGATAGAATCGGTGAAAGACATGGTGACTGTCTGGATATCTTCTCCCGTTCTCAGGCCATAAATATCCAAAATATTCATCGCATTCATCACAACACCGGAATTTTCTCCGCCGACGGAAACGGTTTTGCCTCTCAGATCTTCTACCGTCTGGATCGTTTCATCCAATGTTACAATCTGCAGAGCTTCTTCATACAGACCGCCGATGGCACGGAAGGATCTGATTTTGCCGTCTTTCGCAAAGGGAATGATTCCGTTCCAGGCGTAAGACATCACATCGGCCTGCGCCAGACCAAGCTGATAGAGCCCCTCATGAATCCCCTTGATATTTTCCACGGAGCCTTCTGTAGAAATGACATCGATATTTACCCCTGCCGCATCGCCCATATGGGTTGCCAGCAGATTACCGAAAGCATAATAGGAACCTGTGGTGTCACCGGAACCCATATTCAGGGTTTTCTGTGCAGGAGCTTCTTCTGCTTTCTTTTCTGCGTCGGAAGTGCCGCAGGCAGAAACGCCAAAAGCCATCACTGCCGCCAGCAGCAATGCGTAAATTCTTTTTTTCATAATCCATACCCCTCTTTTATTTAAAAATAGTCATATCTATGGACATTATACATAATTTTACAAACTCTTTCAATGTTATTTTCCCGTCATTTCCTTTTTCACCCCCTTCTTTTTTCCGCAAATTATTTATATCAAAATGCAATATATATTTGACATTTAGAAAGATATGTTGTATAACTAAATTACAGAGAGGAAATCCGGACCCTCTCTGACAGATCTGGAAAAATATACACTTGGGGAAGTGATGACTTGAAGAATTTGAAACTGAAGGCAGCCCGCGCTGCCAAAGACCTCTCTCAGGAAGAACTGGCACAGGCCGTGGGCGTGACCAGACAGACCATCGGCATGATCGAGGCAGGGAAATATAACCCTACCCTGAACCTCTGCATCGCCATCTGCAAAGCACTGGACAAAACGCTGGACGAATTATTCTGGGAAGAAAATGAAAACGAACAAAATAAGGAGGCGTCTTTATGACAAATTTTGTTGATGAAAGAGTATTGCAGGCAAGACGGAAGATCGGCTCTGAAATGATGTATCTGATGTATTATTTCATCGTCCTTGCCTTTTGCGTCAAGGTATTGGGGTTTGGCAAGGGGCTGGAGGACTGCATCACCGAATTCATCATCATGGTAGGCGCGCCCATTTATCAGAACATCCGTGCCAGACAGATGAAGGTAGTTCTCGGCGATTTCAGGAAAAGATCGAAAGCCTCTACGGTTTCCGGCATTCTTGTAGGCGTTGTGGTGATGCTGTTTGCCATGCGGCGGCTGGATGGCAGTATTGAACCTGCGGAGGCAGTGTCTTCCATTGTATCTTTTGCCGCAACCTTTGTACTGGTGCGCTATATCTTCGCCTATATTGAAAAAAGAAGAGCCAGAAAACTGGAAAAGGAATATGAAGACGACTGATTATGTCCGCCTTGGAAGAACAGCCTTCCGTCCACAAAAAAATTTTCCAAAAACCGAAGAAAACCCTTGCAAATCAAGGCTTTTTATGATAATCTCATCTAGTGTCCTGCAGTATGCAGTTGATACCAGTAGAAGAAAATCCTTGCTCTCCCCCGAGAGAGGAGGGCCATTAGTCCAAAAGGAGGTGTAACCCACATGAACAAATACGAATTGGCACTGGTTTTAAGTCCCGCACTGGACGAAGAAGGCAGAGCAGCAGAAGTAGCGAAAGTACAGGCTACACTGGAAAGATTCGGTGCAAAAATTGAAAAAGTTGATGACTGGGGCAAAAGAAAACTCGCTTACGAAATCGCGAAAGTAAACGAAGGTTTCTACAGCTTCACAACATTCGAAGCACCCGCTTCTGCTCCCGCAGAAATCGAAGCTCGTATGCGTATTATGGAAAACGTTCTGCGTTACCTGATCATCCGTAAAGAAGCTTAATTGCTACTGAAAAGGAGGTAACTCTATGAACAAAGTGATCTTAATGGGCCGACTGGTAAGAGATCCCGAAGTGAGATATTCTCAGGGCAATGAACCTCTTGCTGTTGCCAGATACACTTTGGCGGTAAACCGCCGTTTCAAACGCCAAGGCGAGCAGGACGCTGACTTTATTGGTTGCGTAGCATTCGGTAAAGCCGGTGAATTTGCGGAAAAATACTTCAAGAAAGGTCAGATGGTCAGTGTTATCGGCCGACTGCAGGTTCGCAGCTGGGATGATAACGAAGGCAAAAAACGCTGGAGCACAGACGTTGTTGTCGAAGAACAGTACTTTGCAGAAAGCAAGGCCTCCTTCGAAAGCCACAGAGATGCGGCCCCCGCTGCACCCGCTCCCAAGCAGACAGCCCCTTCCGATGGTTTCTATCCAATCGATGAATCTATCGAAGATGACGATCTCCCCTTCTAAACATTCTATAAGGAGGACTTGGAATCATGATTAGAAAACGTGGTCGTAGAAAAAAACGCGTTTGCCAGTGCTGTGCTGACAAAGTAACAACAGTAGATTACAAAGATATCAGCAAGCTGAGAAGATATGTTTCTGAAAGAGGCAAAATCCTGCCCAGAAGAATCACAGGCAACTGTGCAAAACATCAGAGAGCACTGACAACAGCAATCAAAAGAGCAAGACACGTATCCCTGATGCCCTACACACAGGACTAATTCAGAGATATTGAAAGGACGGTTATTCACCGTCCTTTTTTATTTCCTATATTTTATTTGATGCTGATTTCATGGGTGGCCACGGGCTGCATTTCGTAGCGGGCCAGTTTCACTGCAATATATTTCCCATCCCGCTCCATGTAATCACGGAAGCCCCGTTCCGCTAATTTTTCAGCCGTAGGAGGTTCATCGAAACTTTCAAATCGAATCTCATAATAAGGATAGGGCGCAACACCCGCTGCTTCCCATGGCGCATCGCAACGCACACCTGCACCGGAGCCGTAGGCAGCCAGCCCCCATTCTTCCGCATAACCTTCCGGTTGCTCCGCAAAGGCAAGGGCTGTGATATAGTCATTTTCAGCAGAATACAGAATCACGATATCCGTACAATAAATCCGTTCCTGATACAAAATCTCTTCTTCATCCTCTTTGTAAAAAGCAATACCCTCTTCCACGGTTTCAAAATACCGCGGCTGCGGTTCATCTGCCGTCTCCACCTCTGTATTCTGTCCGCAGGCGGTCAGCCCCAGCAACAGACAAAGCAGCAATCCCATTTTTTTCATATCTCTCCCTCCTTTTTTTCAGTATACCACAGGAAAAGAAAAAAGGATACTTCCTCCAAGTATCCTTAAGAAATTCTTATGATTTTAAAATAATGTACAGATCTCGCTTTCCTTGAACACCTTGAAGAAGGGCTGCCCTTCCACCTTCCCATATTCAATCAGGTCATACATATGGTCAAAACTCTGCTCCTGTTCCGCCTTCCAGAGGGAAACATACTTCGCCGCTTTATCCTTAGAAATGAAATATGTATTACCGCAGGCATCAAATTCCAGTTCTCTGCCATTGTCAATCAGATAAACCAGTGCTTTCAGGGATTTTTCCTCCAGCAATGCCGTTACCATTTCATCATAATTTTTCAGTTCTTCCATATTTCACACCTCATCTCGTCCTATCTCATCCTATCTTTGTTATAATTATATCATATCCATTCCATAGAAAGATAGTATCATTTCTTAATTTTTCCTTACAATTTCGTTAAATTTTCATCAAAAAAAGGATATCCTTTCGGATATCCTTTTCCAGTACAAAATTACAGCAGATGTTTTCTCAGCTCTTCATTGGACAGAGGAGACAGATATGCAGGTGCTACGTCGAATACGGTTTTCGCACCGCTCATGCCTTCCTGCGCCATTTTGTATGCCGCTCTTGCGTAAGCAACGATAACAGAAGATGTGAATTCGGGGTTGGAGCCCAGTGTCAGTTTATATTCGATCATCTGTTTTGTGTCTGCGCCTGTTTTGCCTGTTCTGATGACGAAACCGCCATGGGGGATGCCCGCATGGTCACGGTTCAGTTCTTCCTGTGTGATGAAAGTTACGGTTGTGTCGTAATCTGCGAAGTAGTTGGGCATTGTTTTGATTTCGTTTTCGATTCTTGCGAAGCCCTGATTGGTGGAGAAGGTGAATCTGCGCCTGCTTCTGCCACAACGAAACATTCTCTTGTATGTTTTTCTCTGGTTGTCAGTTCGGGGTTTTCACCTGCTCTGACTTTTTCCAGAGCCGCTTCCACGGGAACCGTATACTGCTTTGCATCCAGTACGCCTTCGATTCTTCTGATAGCGTCGGAGTGACCCTGAGAAACCCCTCTGCCCCAGAAAGTATAGTCCTTACCTTCGGGCAGGATGCAGTTGCCCAAGAGTCTCTGCAGGCTGAACATACCGGGGTCCCAGCCAACGGAGATAAATGCCACCTTGCCGCCTGCTTTCGCACTGGCGTCAACATTTGCAAAGTGTTCGGGGATTTTTGCATGGGTATCAAAGCTGTCTACGATATTGAAATATTTTGCATATTCAGGGCTCTGTACGGGCAGATCTGTGGCACTGCCGCCGCAAAGGATCATGACATCGATGTCATCCTTTTTATCCAGAATATCTTTGATATTATATACAGGAACTGCAGGGCTCTGTGTTTTCAGGCTTTCGGGGGCACGTCTTGTGAAGAATGCCGCCAGTTCCATGTCAGGGTTCTGTCTGACCGCCAGTTCCACCCCTTTGCCCAGGTTACCATATCCTAAAATACCGATTCTGATTTTATTTGCCATAGTCATCATTCCTTTTCTTTAGAATAAATTTTGGGTTAAGTATATCACAGGAATAGGAATAAGGAAATATTTGTGCGAAAAAAAGCCATAAATATGTTTTATTTCTGCTATTACCTTCGCTTCAGACTATTTTCCGCCCCGAAAAAGAGCAGATCATCCATGAGCGTTTATCCGGATCAGGCAGGAATTGCCCCACCGATTTTTTCCGTCTTTTTCCCATCTGCCAGAATAAAGCGCAGCAGCACGGGGGAAAGCAGCGTTGTTGCAATGACGATCAGCACAATAGCGGGGAACATTTCCGCACTCAGCACACCCACTTCCTGTCCCTTCTGGGCCACAATCAGGGCTACCTCCCCACGGGAGATCATACCGATGCCGATACAAAGGGCGTCCTGCTTCTGAAAACCCATTGCTTTCGCACCAACAGCGCAGCCGATCATCTTTGTCAGGATGGCCACTACAAGCAATACCGCACTGAACAAGGCCAGATGAGCGGAAAAACCGGACAGATCCGTTTTCAGGCCAATGCCTGCAAAAAAGATGGGGGAAAAGAACATATAAGAAGCAATATCTATTTTTTCCGCTACGGCCTCTCTTGTTCTCTGAATATTGCAGACCATCATGCCCGCAAAATATGCGCCGGTAATATCTGCTACACCAAAATACACCTCAGAAACATATGCCATGAAGAGGGCAAAAGCCAGCAGATAAATGGCTGTTCGTTTGGAATATGCGCGTTTGTTATCTCTGGAACGGAAGAATTTGCTGATAACCAGTGCTACCAGAGGCAGGAACACCAGATACAGCGCAATCTTACCGAAAACCGCAGTGATCTGTGTGGAAGGGTCTGCAAAACCGGAAACGATTGTCAGTACCAGAATCCCCAGAATATCATCAATGACTGCCGCACCCATAATGACTGTACCCATAGGTGTATTCAGTTTGCCCATTTCCTTCAATGCTTCTACAGAAATGCTGACGGAAGTTGCAGTCAGTACCACCCCTGTGAAGACTGCCTTCAGCAGATCTGCCTGTGTGTTGCCGCCGAAGAACATCATATATACGGCTGTGCCGCCTACCAGGGGCAGCAGCACCCCACAAACGGCAACCAGAAGAGAGGCTGCCCCTGTTTTCTTCAGTTCCTGCAGATCTGTTTCCAGACCGGCGTGGAACATCAGAAAGATAACACCCAGTTCAGCAATTTGTCTGAGGAACTCTGTTTCATTCAGAATAGAAAAACCTGCAGGCCCCAACAGCAGACCCGCCAGCAGCGCACCAACAATCTGAGGCATACGCATGCGTTCTGTCATCAGCCCCATCAGTTTGGTGGCCAGCAGAATAATTACCAGTGCCAATAAATAACCTTTTGTTTCCATAAGAATTTCTCCCTTTCTTTTCATTTGTGATTCGGCTCTCAGCCGTATTCCCTAGATTACCTTCTTCTTCCATAAAAAGCAAGGTTTGTGCATATCAATTCTTTTCCCAAAAAAGGTATATTTTTTATCAAAATCGCACCCCAATTCTTCTTTTTTTCACAACATCTGAATATTTTTTTCCGTTTCTTTCAAAGGGATTCGGAAAAACGAATGTGAATTCTGTAACATATTCACGCAAAACAGCCTTTTTCCAAAAAAATAACGGCACATTAAAATTCCGTAAAAAAAGCTCCGTAGACATAAGTCCACAGAACTTTTTTAGAAAAGGTTCTTATATTTTCTTTTTATTTTCCTCTTACCACACGGCTCATCTGAATGAGGAAGGTAGGAATGAAGGCAAAGCCTACGATTTTCAGAATATGCATTGTGGTCAGGGCATTGTCAATATCAAACAGACCGTGGAGGCCCTTGATAAACAGCACCGCCATCAGGAACAGGGTACCTACGGCGAATGCACCCCAGCTATAGATGTTGGAGGGCAGACGGAAGATGGAACGGGTGCCGCGGCAGTTAAAGCCATGGAACAGACGCGCCAGACACAGGGTCGCAAAGGCCATGGTGCAAGCCATGGCATCATTTACTGCCAGACCTGTATAGAAGCCCATCATGGTCACGATAGCGATCAGGCCCCCCTGTACCACCAGTTTTTTCAGGAAATCCTTTGTCAGAATGCCTTCCTTGGGGTCACGGGGTTTCATGTTCAAGAGGTCGCCGGTAGGCTGTTCCATATTCACCGCCAAAGCCGGCAAACTGTCTGTCAAAAGGTTGATGAACAGAAGCTGTACTGCTGTGAAAGGCAGTGGCAGACCCATCAGGGAAGTGAACACGACCACCAGAATCCCCGCCAGATTACCGGAGAGCAGGAACTGGATGGAGTTTTTGATATTGGTATATACGTTTCGGCCGTTGCCAACAGCTTTGACAATCGTTGCAAAGTTATCGTCTGTCAGAATCATGGCAGCCGCATCCTTGGATACTTCCGTACCGGTGATCCCCATAGCGATCCCGATATCTGCCTGCTTCAGGGCGGGCGCGTCATTGACACCATCGCCGGTCATGGCTGCGATGCAGCCGTTTTCCTGCCATGCGCGAACGATTCTGATTTTATGTTCAGGAGACACACGGGCATACACGGAAATGCTCTTGACTTCTTCCTTCAGCTGTTCGTCTGTCATGTGTTCCAGTTCTGCGCCTTCGATGGCCCTGTCGCCTTCCTGCAGGATACCGATCTGTTTTGCAATGGCGGAAGCCGTTACCTTGTGGTCACCTGTAATCATGACGGGACGAATACCTGCACGGCGGCAGTCTGCAACCGCAGGAGCAGATTCTTCACGAGGAGGGTCCATCATGGCGATCAGACCAACGAATGTCAGATCATTTTCATCTTCCAGAGAAAGCCCTCTGTTTTCACCGATGATTTTTTCCGCAAAGGCCAGTACCCGCAACCCCTGAGAAGAAAAATCTGCATTCTGTTTCTGAATTTCATGACGGAATTCATCATTCATGGGAACGATACCGTTTTCTGTTTTCACGGATACACATCTTGCCAGAAGCACATCAGGCGCGCCCTTTGTCATCAGGGTATATTCCCCCCCAATATGATGCAGGGTGGACATCAGTTTTCTGTCGGAATCGAAGGGAATCTCCTGCAAACGGGGATATGTCTGACGCACATCTCCTTCATTGCCGCCGGCTTTTCTGATAAATGCCAGCAGGGCAGTTTCTGTGGGGTCACCCACATGGGTTTCCCCATTGATGGCACCATCATTACACAAAGCAGCATGTTCCACCAGTTCTTTCAGCGGAGAAACAGAGGCATCCGCGCCTTCTGCTTCCCAGATCTTGCCCATGGTAAAGGCTTTCTGTACGGTCATACGGTTCTGGGTCAGGGTACCTGTTTTATCGGAACAGATGACAGAAACGGAGCCCAGAGATTCCACGGCACGGAGTTTTTTAATGATGGCATTTTCCTTGGCCATTTTCTGGGTACCGATGGCCAGACCGATGGTCACGATGGAGGACAGGGCTTCGGGGATAGCCGCCACCGCCAGAGCCACCGCAAACATCAGGGCATCGCCCAGACCCATGCCGCGCCACATACCCAGACCAAACACAATGGCACAGATCGCCAGAATGATAATGGACAGCTTCTTGGAGAAATCATCCAGACTGCGCTGCAAGGGTGTCGCCTTTTCCTGCGCAGATTCCATCAGATGGGCGATCTTACCCATTTCTGTGTTCATGCCTGTACCTGTGACCAGAACCACTGCGCGGCCATAGGATACCAGAGAGCCGCTGTAGACCATATTCACACGGTCGCCCAAAGGCAGTTCTTCTTTTTCAATGGGTTCATCCATTTTATTGACATTTTCGGATTCCCCTGTCAGGGCGGATTCATTCACCTGCAGGGAATAGTTTTCCAGAATACGGCCGTCTGCCGCCGCAACGTCGCCGGCTTCCAAAAGCAGGATATCCCCGGGCACCAGCTGGGCTGCCGCAATTTCCTGTTTTTCGCCGTCACGGATGACCCTTGCATTGGGCGCAGACATGGCTTTCAGGCTGTCCAAAGACTTCTGTGCCTTAAAATGCTGGGCTGTTCCCAGAATGGCATTCATAATCAGAACGGCAATGATAACGATGGTGCCTTCAATACCGCCGGTCAGGGCAGAAATGATGGCGGCAATGATCAGAATCACAACCAGAAGGTCTGCAAACTGTTCCGCAAAAACCTGCAGAACCCCCTTCTGTTTCCCTTCCTTCAGCTTGTTTTCACCGTATTTTTCCAGCCTTATTTTCGCCTCTCCCGCCGTAAGACCGCAGGGATCGCTTTCCAGCAAGCTGTAAAGTGCTTCCTTTTGTTTCATCCACAATTTTTCCATGTATATACTCCTTTCCAAATATTCCGCGCATAGAAAAAGACTTTCATTGCACGAAAAAAAGACATTGTGCAATAAAAGTCTTGCTTCTTCAATCGGTCAAACGATTCTTATGGACAGTGTCCGGGCTTTTCTGCCGTGATGACGAACACTGACAGCGGATCTCTCCGCAAGCTACTCCCTCTTATCTATCTGGAAATACTACCATACCATCGTACAAAAAGCAAGTTAAAAAATCTTTATTCCCGTTTGGGTATAGCTTTTCCGTTGTAAAATCATACTATGCAGGAATTTTTCGTTTGTATCTTTTTTTCCTGCACGATTTTTGGTAAGATAGAGAAAACAATAAGGAAACATCCCCAAAGGAGGAAATATAGATGAGACACGACAAATACCGCTACAGCAACACAGAGGAGATTGTATGGTATCTGAAGAAATACCGCCGCATAAATGAAGAATGGCAGGCGGATTTTTACGATGAATACGGCAGACATATGCTGACCTTTGAAAGTGACGAAGAAACGCTGGAAGCTCTGCAGGATGATGATTCTCTGTATCAGATGGTGGCAGAATGGCTGGACTTTGCCCTGATGGTAAGCCCCGATGAATAAAAAAACAAAGACCTGTTCCGCGATGAAGTGAACCCAAAAAGTTAGACAATATTTAACTTTATATTGATCAAGCAGCTAATAGGGCTTGTTGTCTGTGAATTGCAGGCGGCAAGCCCTTTAACTTTGCCTTGATACGCCGATTATTATAATAGTCCAGATATTCAATCAATTCATGCTTGAAGTGATCCATAGATTCAAATTCCTGAAGATACAATAATTCCGTTTTCAATAAACCGAAAAAATTTTCTATTACGGCATTGTCCAGGCAGTTACCCTTGCGGCTCATACTTTGGCGAATCCCTTTCTTTTGCAGCATCCGCTGATACTGTTTATGCTGGTAATGCCATCCCTGATCTGAGTGAAGGATCAGATTCGTATTATCAGGAATCTTTTCGAAAGCCTGTTCCAACATTGTTGTTACCATTCCTAAAACAGGGCGATCAGAAATTGTATAGCTGACCAGGTCACGACTATGCAGATCGAGGATGGGTGACAAGTATATTTTTTCGCCAAACAGGCTGAATTCCGTTACATCCGTTACCCATTTTTCATTCGGTTTTTCAGCTTTAAAATTTCTATTTAATATATTTTCAGCAATGTACGCTGGATCAGATGCTCACGGCACTGCACCAGAACCTGAATGGTCACATCGTCGGGGATATGGCCGCCCTCGATCAGTTCACGGCAGATCTCGTACTCGGTCTCACTGGCAGAGGGGAAGCCAATCTCAATCTCCTTAATACCGATGTCCACCAGGGTATGGAAATATTCCAGTTTCTCCTGCAGATTCATAGGATCCACCAGAGCCTGGTTGCCGTCGCGCAGGTCCACGGAGCACCAGGTAGGAGCCTTGGTGATAACCTTATCGGGCCAGGTACGGCCGATGATCTTCTGGGGCTGGAAGGGAATGTACTTTGTGTATCCGGGATTCATAATGCTTGCTCTCCTTTCCTGATTCCGCCGCGTTGGGGGGGCGGATCGTGCCGCGGGGGAGAAAATCAAAAACGCCCCCGACTTTTTCAAGTCAGGGGCGTAGAATTTACATCACGCGGTACCACCCTGGTTTAGCTGTCGGTTGCCCGGACAGCCCTTATAGCCTCCAACAAGGCCGTG
>CALFPN010000065.1 GCA_937919015.1 uncultured Clostridia bacterium | reverse complement strand
CGAGAATGAAAACGATCGGCATCATCGGCGCGATGTCTGAAGAGATTGCGTATCTGAAAGAAAAGGTTGAGATCGTAACGACAAAGAACGTCATTGGTTTGGATTTTCATATCGGGAAATACTGCGGTAACAGCGTTGTGCTGGTTATCAGCGGGATTGGGAAAGTCAATGCAGCCGTTTGCACGCAGGTATTGATCGACCATTTTGGTGTAGACTATGTTATCAACACAGGCTGTGCCGGTGCTTTGCATGAAGAGCTTGGCATTGGTGATATCCTGATTTCCACAGATGCGGTACAGCATGATATGGATGTTTCCGCATTGGGTGACCCTATTGGTACCATTCCCAGACTGGCAGAAAGCTATTTTAAGGCAGATGAAATGCTGGTAAAAATCGCACAGGAAGCGGCGGCGGAATCTCAGGAAGAATATAAAGTCATCCTTGGCAGAGTTGCCTCCGGCGACCAGTTTATCGGCACGAAGGAAGGCAAGGACAGAATCAAAAAGCATGTACAGGGTGACTGTGCGGAAATGGAAGGTGCAGCCATTGCCCATGCCTGCTGGCTGAACCGTATCCCCTTTGTGGTGATCCGTGCCATTTCTGACAGTGCAGATGAAGAAGCAAATATGTCCTTTGACCAGTTTGTTCTGCTGGCGGCAAAACGCAGCAGTGAGCTGGTGGAAAAAATGTTGGAAAAAATGTGATTTGTTATAAAAAAGGAGGTTTTTTCAATGACAGCAAAGACCCATGGCTATATCACAAAAGAAATCGAACTGGAACAGATTTATCAGTTTGTATTGAAATATTTTGACCCCGAAGCAAAAGTGAACCGTTATGAAAACCGTTTTGGCGAAAGCAATGAAATGGCCGTTTACTTCACCTATAAGGGGGAAGAAAGAAGATTGTTCACAATGGTTTACAAAAGCCGCAAATTTTCCAAAACAGGCGACAAGGCAAGACTGGTATTCCTGGATCTGGATTACTGGGGCCACAGTGTAGAGATCATGCGCTCCATCATGTCCTACTTCAGCGGCTGGCTGGATGAAAACGACTGCGATAAGGAAGATGCATACTTTATCGAAGAACAGCCTGACGGCGTAGTGCCTAACATCATCAAGATCACAAGAAAAGAACTGAACAGAAGAATGGGCGGCATGGT
>CALFPN010000064.1 GCA_937919015.1 uncultured Clostridia bacterium | reverse complement strand
CCTGAGATCGTTGAGTTGAAAGAACAGCTCATCGGCAAACTGAGAAGGAGCGTGAACGTATGAAAAATATTTCTTCTCTGATTTTGGTTTTTGTTCTTCTGGTGATCTGGCAGGGGGCGGCCATGGGCATTGACGCGGCCTATATCCTGCCTTCCCCCGTGGAAATTCTGGTGCGTCTTTGGGAGCTGAAGGAGATCCTTTTTCTGGAACATCTGCCCGCAACCATGAGCGTGACCGCTTTGGGGCTGTGCATCTCCGTGGTACTGGGACTGCTTCTGGCTATTTCTATGGACTGGAATCCCAGACTGGAGAAAGCACTCTATCCCGTCATCGTGGCATCTCAGACCATCCCTACCACAGCTATTGCACCGCTGTTCATCCTTTGGTTTGGCTATGGTATCTGGAGCAAGGTGCTGGTGACGATCTTGATTACATTCTTCCCCATTGCCATCACTGTCTTCGATGGGCTGAAGGGGACAAAGCGGGAAATGGAAGAATTGCTCATTACCTATGGTGCAACGAAAAAAGATATTTTCCTGAAGCTGAAACTGCCTACGGCTCTGCCAAATTTCTTCTCTGCTATTAAAATGTCCATCCCCATGAGCGTCATCGGGGCGGCCATCGCAGAATGGCTGGGGGCGCAGAGCGGTCTGGGCTATTTCAGCAAACGTATGATGACCCAGCTGGATGGGGCAGGGGTCTTTGCCCCCGTGGTGTTGCTGTCCGTGGTTGCTATGTTAACAGTTTGGTTGATTACACTGATCGAAAATAAGGTGATTACTTGGAGAAAAGAACTCTGATAAAAGGAGGTTTTTGATATGAAAAAAAGATTATTTGCATTATTTATGGCGGCCATGATGGCAGTTGGTGTTGCCGGCTGCGGCGGCAGCGAACCTGCGGCAGAAGATAACGGCCTGGAGGATTTCTCTATCGTTCTGGATTGGTATCCCAATGCCATCCATTCCTTCCTGTATGTTGCGCAGGAAAAGGGCTATTTCGCAGAAGAAGGCCTGAACCTTGTTGTAAATTTCCCTGCAAACACAAACGACGGTATTTCCCTGCCTGCAGCGGGTAAGGCCGATGTGGGGATGTATTACCTGCAGGATGCCATCCTGACAGCGGTGGAAGAGGATGTGCCCATCGTTTCCATCGGTGCGGTGACACAAAGCTCTCTGAATGTTGTGATTTCCCTGAAGGAAAGCGGTATTGAAGGGGCAGCAGATCTTGCAGGCAAAAAAATCGGCTATGCCGGCACAGCACTGTCTGAGGCGCAGATCGTTTCCATGCTGGAGGATGCAGGAATTTCCGCCGATGATTGCGAATTCATTGACGTTGGCTTCGACCTTCTGACTGCAACAACAACGGGACAGGTAGATGCTACCATCGGCAACATGGTGAACCATGAAGTGCCCCAGCTGGAAGAGGAAGGCATCGAGATCAACTACTTCTATCCTACAGACTATGGCGTACCCGAAACCTATGAACTGGTATTCCTTGCTGGGAAAGATGCAGTAGAAAATAACCCTGAAAAGCTCCAGAAATTCCTGCGTGCCTGCCAGAAGGGCTTCGATTTTATGCAGGAAAACCCCGAAGAAGCCCTGCAGATCCTGCTGGATCATCAGAATGCAGAAAACTTCCCTCTGTCTGAAACAGTGGAAACAAAAAGTATGCAGGTGCTCCTGCCTGTGATGGAAACAGCCGATGCGCCTTTCCTTTCTCAGAATACTGCTGTATGGCAGCAGAATGCAGACTGGCTCTATGAAAGAGGTCTGCTGAATGAACAGACAGATGTATCCTTCCTTGTGGCTGATTTGCTGGCAGAATAATTCCATAAAAGAATCAAAAAATAAAAAGGACATGCGCTTATTGAAAAAGGCATGTCCTTTTCTTATAATAATAGGAAACAATCCCCCATAAAACGTAGTTTTATGGCAAATCGCAGTCCAGAGGGCATCCCTCTGGCGGGGGTTCGGGGCGCGGAGCTCCGAAGAAAGGGGCATAATATGAAAGCACTCATCACAGGTGCCACCAGCGGCATCGGCCGCGATATGGCAGTCCTTCTGGCGAAACAGGGCATCGACCTCATCATCGCCAGCAGAGATACGAAAAAAATGCAGGCTCTGGCAAAACGTCTGCCCGTCACCGTAACGATCGTAACCGTCGATCTG
>CALFPN010000063.1 GCA_937919015.1 uncultured Clostridia bacterium | reverse complement strand
AAAAAAGTTTCCCCTATTATTACTTACCCAAACAGAACTTCGTAAAGATCCTGTCAATAATTTCATCATCACTGGTATCCCCGGTGATTTCGCCCAAGGCTCTGTTTGCATCCTGCAGGTCAAGAGAAATAAAATCCTCCGGCATACGCATGGTGATGGTCTCCATGCAATGCTCCATAGCCTCTTTCGCACGATACAGAGCATCTTTGTGACGGGTGTTGCCCAAGAGCGCATCGTCGGCACTTGCCGTATGGCCGTCCAAAAACATATTTTTCAATGCATCGATCAGGGCATCAAAGCCTTTGTTTTTCTTTACGGAAATAAACAAAATCTGTTCTTTCGGAATATAAGTTTCCAATTCTTCCAGAGACAGTTTCTGTTCCAGATCGACCTTGTTCAGCAGAACGATGGTCTTTTTATCCTTGATGAAGGACAGGATCTCCTTATCCTCCGCCTCCAGAGGACGGGAACCATCCAGCATCATGATGACCAGATCGGCATTTTCCGCATAAGCCTTGGATTTTTCCACGCCCATCCGTTCCACCACGTCGCCCGTTTCACGGATGCCGGCCGTATCTACAATTTTAATAGGAATTCCATCGATATTCAGGTATTCCTCTACAGTATCCCTCGTTGTGCCCGGAATATCCGTTACAATGGCACGATCTTCTTCCAAAAGCCAATTCAGCAGGGAAGATTTGCCCACATTAGGCTTGCCGACGATCACCGTCTGCAGGCCGTCGCGGATGATTTTCCCGCGGTCTGCACCTTCCAAAAGTTTTTCCATGGTTGCCAGCAGTTTGGAGGCACCTTTTTCCATATTGCTATAGGTTTCATCCTCAATATCATAGTCGGGATAATCAATGACCGCTTCAATAGATGCGATCATATCCAGAATTTCATCACGCATCTCCCGTACAGTTGTTTTCAGTCGGCCTTCCAGCTGATTCACTGCCGCCTGACGGGAAAGTTCCGTCTTGGATTCGATCAGATCAATAACCGCTTCCGCCTGGGTCAGGTCGATACGACCATTGAGGAAGCTTCTCTTTGTAAATTCACCGGGTTCCGCAATTCTTGCACCGGCTTTCAGCACTGCTTCCAGCACCCTTCTTGTCACCAGAGAACCGCCGTGACAGTTGATCTCCACAATATCCTCTTTGGTATAGGTATGGGGTGCTTTCATGACGGAAACCAGAACTTCATCGATGATCTCGCCCTGTAAATCTGTAATTTTACCATAGGATAAGGTATGTGTCGCTTTTTCCGTCAGTTTTTTCTTGCCGATGAAAATTTTATCAGCCATCTCGATACAGCCTGTACCGGTCATTCGTACGATACCGATGCCGCCAACACCCATGGGCGTAGAAATGGCCGCGATCACATCATCCAGCATATATTCTCTCTTCATAAAAATAAAACCTCCTAAAACAAAAACCCGATGTAATGTACAACGGGTTTTCGGGTGTCTCTTATTTCAGAGTGATAACAACATTTCTGTAAGGTTCTTCCCCTTCAGAGAATGTTGTAACGAATCTGTCATTCTGCAGTGCGGAATGGA
The DNA here is from genome assembly GCA_937919015.1 of uncultured Clostridia bacterium. GTDB lineage: Bacteria > Bacillota > Clostridia > Lachnospirales > Anaerotignaceae > Anaerotignum_A. Next base: position 4,235 of record CALFPN010000063.1, on the reverse strand, counting down.
TGATTCTTCTTTCATAAGGGTTCATGGGTTCCAGAACCACATTTTTCTTTGTGTGTTTTACTTTCTTTGCCAGGTTGAATGCCAGACTTTCCAGTGTTTCTTTTCTTCTCTGTCTGTAGTTTTCTGTATCCAGCATCACGCTGATGTAGTAAGGGCTTTTCTTATTTACCACCAGATTTACCAGATACTGCAGCGCATCCAGTGTCTGACCTCTTTTACCGATCAGGATACCCATATCGTCCCCTGTCAGTTCCACAAACAGATGTTTATCTTTCATTTCTGTTTTGATCTTCACGATCAGGCCCATGGACAGAAACACTTCTTTCAGGAATGTTTCCGCTTCTTTTTCGGGGTTAAAGTTTTTCTTCACCAGAACCACAGCATCCTTGCTGCCGAACATCCCCAGAAAACCTTTGGAACCTTCGTCGATCACAGTGATATCTACTTCTTCTTTTTTTGCGCCCAGTTCTGCCAGTGCAGCTTCAATGGCTGCATCCACAGTTTTCGCGCTCTTTCTGATTTCTTCCATTATTTCGCTGCCTCCTGTTCAAATTTCTTTCTGTAATATTTTACCAGGATCACCTGCTGAACGATACCAAACAGGTTAGAGATTGTCCAGTACAGACCCAGACCTGCAGGCATAGTGATGGAAAATACACCCATCATGATGGGCATGGTATACAGCATTGTTTTTGTCATTGCTGCTGCAGGGTTATTGGGATCCATGTTCTGAGGGTTCATCATATTCATAATCTTTGTCTGCAGATAAGTTGTCAAACCTGCAGCAATGGGAATGATGATGCCGGGGAAGCCCAGACCTGCTTTCGTTACCAGAGGAATGGTCAAGAAAGTTTCAATATCATTTTTTGTTGCCAGCAAGGGTGCCAGTTCGCTGCCGGCGGAACCAAGATTCTGCAGAACAACGTTCCAATCGTCGGCTTTCATGTTGCCAACCAGCATAACAACGTCGTTCACCTGGCTCATATCGAAACCATCTTTGATAAATTCCATGTTTTTATACATATCAACAAATTCCTGTGCGAAGGGCTGGAACACTTCCATTCTCAGGGAAACAGGAATATTGATGATGGCATTTGCGATTTCAGTGTAGTTTGTACCAATGGCATCTACATAAACGTATGCATTCTGGAACAGATAGAACAGTGCATACAGAATCGGCAGCTGGATCAGCATGGGCAGACAGCCGCCAACCATGCTCGCGCCGTTCTTTTTCTGGAACTCCTGCATTTCGAAGGCCATGCGCTGCTGGGACATCTGGTCTGTTTTGCCTGCATACTTTGCCTTGATCTTATTCAGTTCAGGCTGCAGCTGCTGCATTTTAAAAGAAGATTTCTGCTGTTTCACCATCAGAGGGAACAGGATCAGTTTTACGATCAGTGTAAAAACGATAATCGCCAGACCCAAAGAGCCTGTGCTTGTGTTGCTGTGCAGTAAGTTGAACAGCATGTTGTAGATCTTACCCATCAGATCAGCCACAGGGCCAATGATCACACCGGGTTCTCTTACGGAAGGCAGTGCTTCCAGTAAATAGGAATTGAACATTTTTTCCTCCTTAAAACAAACAATCGAGATTTTTGCCCCGAAGGACGGTTATTTTTCTTTCTTCTCAGGTACGGGATCATAGCCCCCCGCATGAAAGGGGTGGCATTTCAGCAGTCTCCGCACGGCAAGATATGTGCCCTTTATCGCACCGAAACGGGTAATGGCGATATACGCATATTGGGAACATGTGGGGGTAAACCGACAGTTTTTTCCCAGATGGGGCGATATCGCTACCTGATAGAATCGGATGAGCAAAAGAAAAAGCTTCTTAAACATTTTCGTTCCCTTCTTCTTTGCCCGCTTCTTTTTTATCCTGACGGTCCTTTCTTTCAGACGCGCTCAGCAGAAGCGATTGTTTTTTGAACAGATGCCGCAAAGAACGGCACACCTCATGATAGGAAGCATCAGCGCAGGAGTTGCGGGCGATGACCACAAGATCATAGCCGCATTTGAGTTCTTCCTCCATGCTACGATAGCTTTCGCGGATGAGACGTGTCACATGGGAGCGGACAACGCTTTTGCCCACCTTTTTGCTGACGGAGATCCCCAGCTGATTTCCCTGTGTTCCGTTTTTGACCATATACAATACCAGATGACGGTTGGCGATAGACTTCCCTCTATGATATACATGACGGAACTGAAAATTCTTTTTTAAAGACTCTGTAAATTTCATCTGACCAACCCTCCTTTGCGGCCCGCGTTAAAAAAAATTTCTTCATGACGAACAAAAGGCCACACTGACTGCGGCCTTAATAAACATGAAAAGATTATGCGGATAATACTTTTCTACCTTTTTTTCTTCTTGCAGCAAGCACTTTTCTGCCGTTTGCTGTTCTCATTCTTTTTCTGAAGCCGTGTTCTCTGCTTCTCTGTCTTTTCTTAGGCTGGAATGTCATTTTCATGGTTGTTGCACCTCCTTCTGTATTTAAAGGCTAAATTGCCCTTTTTTTGAGCACTGCATCTATTATAGTGAAAAAGCAACGGCTCGTCAAGAAAAATTTTATCAGAGAATATTGATTTTATCAGGTTTTTTCCACATTTCCACAGGTAAAGCTGTGGAAAAATATTTTCCAAAACGCATATTTTGAGACTTTCTGAGACTCGATTTACTATATATTGTATTTGGAACTACAAAATTCCCGATGATATCACAGCAAAAGATTTTTTCATCGACTTTTTTTATTGAACCTGTGGATAACTTTTGATATACTTGTGACAAGAGTGTCCTTTCCCCTATTCCACAGGTTTCACAGGATAGAATATTATGTTATCCACAAATTGTTGATAACTTTGTGGATAACTTTACAAACCTGTGAAAAATACTGTTGAAACCCAGTGCTGCAGACTTTCTTGAAAGCCAGCAATACCAATACTTTGCGCTAGATGGGGATTTTGTGAAAAAGGACAGTGGAAAATCTGTGTATAACTGAAAATCCGGATTGTATTTCCCGCTGTTTTACACAGCGTTATCCCGATCGGATGTGGATAACAATCCACAGATACCATTTTGAAAAAAAGAAAACTTACAAGAAGGAGGTCAAATTTGTATGGAACTGAAACAAATCTGGGAAGAAGCTCTGAAAATTATCGAAGAAGAAACTTCTCCCGTCAGCTTTGAAACCTGGATTCAGCCCATCATTCCCTGCGGAATGGAAGGCAATCAGGTCATCCTGCAGGTAGAAAACACATTTTTCAAAGAAATGCTGGAAAAACGCTACCTTTCTTTTATTCGCAACGCCATCAAATTCGTAACCAAAAATGAATATGATATTGTTCTTCTGACGGAAGAAGAACAGAAGGGCGCCCGGAAGCCCCTGACCGCTGCTGCCCTGACCTATGTGGCGGCGCTGCTGATGTCCGCATTGCAGCTGCTGCGGTACGTTTTGATTTTCTTTGGCCGCGGAGGCCGCAGAGGAGGTGGCAGAGAATGAGCAACGCAAGAGAGACCGCGCTGCGGGTGCTGGTCAGCTGCCGCACCAACGGCGCCTGGGCGGATGCCGCCCTGAAGGCCCAGCTGCAGCGTGACGGCGTCTCCGGCGCCGATGCGGCATTGTGCAGCCGCATCGTCTACGGCGTCATGCAGAACCAGCTGCTGCTGGATCATTATCTGAGTGCTTTCTGCACCCAGCGTCTGGACCATCTGCAGCCGCCTCTGGCGGAGATTTTACGGGTGGGCGCCTACCAGATCCTGTATCTGGACAAGGTACCGGACAGCGCCGCGGTAAATGAGTCTGTGGAGCTTGCGAAGATGAATAAGCGGGGACAGGCCGCAGGCCTTGTGAACGCTGTGCTGCGCAAGATCTCCAAGAATAAAGAGGAACTGCCCCCCATCCCCGAAAGGGATGTGGAGCGGTACCTCTCCATCCGCTACAGCCATCCCAAATGGCTGGTGAAGCGGTTGGTAAACCTTTTGGGCCGCGAGGAGGCGGAAGCCTTCCTTGCCGCCGATAACAGCGTCGCACCCATGACGGTCCAGGTCAATCCATTAAAAACCACACCGGAAGCCCTGGTGGAAGAGCTTTTCGCCCAAGGCGTAACGGCCAAGCCCCATCCCTGGGTCCCCGGTTGTCTGGAGCTCTGCGGCACCGGCGACCTGACAGCCCTGCCCGCTTTTGAGGAGGGCAAATTCATGGTGCAGGACGGCGCGGCCCGCCTGGTCTCTTTGATCGCGG
>CALFPN010000062.1 GCA_937919015.1 uncultured Clostridia bacterium | reverse complement strand
GGGTTGTGTGTTATTCATATCCATTGTTCAGTTTTCAAGGATCAATCTGCTTTTTCAGCAGCGAAGATTATTTTATCAAATCTTCGTTTTACTGTCAAGTACTTTTTCAAGAACTTTTTTAGTTCATTTTGAACTCAGACAATAAAAATGGCGGAGAAGGAGGGATTTGAACCCTCGCGCCGCTATTAACGACCTAACCGCTTTCCAGGCGATCCCCTTCAACCACTTGGGTACTTCTCCATACTAAGTGCTCTCAGTTCAAAATATATTTAGTTGGCGGAGAGAGTGGGATTCGAACCCACGGTCCCTTCCGGAATCACTGGTTTTCAAGACCAGCTCCTTAAACCACTCGGACATCTCTCCATGCGTTTCAGTTGCTTCTTCTTGAGCAGCGACCTTGACTATTATATCTCACCGTCCACCGGTTGTCAAGAACTTTTTTACTCTTTTTTATTTTTCTTTTTCAGCAACCGCTTCGTCATGTTTCTGTGTCGCTCGCGGTGATATAGATATTACAGGAAAAGTCGAAAACTGTCAACCCCTTTTCCCATATTTTTTTGATTTTTTTCGATTTATTTTTCTTACATTATATAAGCAAAAATTTAAATATGATGTATATGGTTTTCCAACCCAAACCATGCTACAATAAACTGCAATTGATTCATTATGAAAGGAGCGTAAACCATGAAAACAGTTTCCCAACGTTTTTTGACATATGTAAAACACCATACCACCTCCGATGAGGATTCCCCTACCTTCCCCAGTACAAAAATTCAGCTGGACTTCGCTGCTTTCCTTGCGGAAGAATGCAAAGCCATCGGTCTGCAGAATATCTTTGTAGACCAATATGGTTATGTAACAGCAACCTTACCGGGCTCTGTAAAAGATGCCCCCGTTGTTGCTTTCATTTCCCATATGGATACCAGCCCCGACGCCGGCGGCGAAAATATACAGCCGAATATCGTAGAACGCTATGATGGTGAAATCATTCCTTTAAAGGAAGGTGTCCTTTCTCCTGCTGAATTCCCTTTCCTGAAGGATTATATCGGCCAGCCCCTCATCACTACCGACGGCACAACGCTGCTCGGCGCCGATGACAAAGCCGGCATTGCCGAAATCCTGACCGCCATGGAATATCTGATTTCTCACCCGGAAATTCCCCACGGCGATGTCCGTATTGCTTTTACCCCCGATGAAGAAATCGGCAAAGGTGTAGATTTCTTCGACGTAAGCTCTTTTGGCGCAGACTTTGCCTACACCTTAGACGGTGGACGCATCGGCGAACTGGAATACGAAAATTTCAACGCCGCCGGAGCCCTGATCAAAATTCACGGCAAAAATGTTCACCCCGGCTTTGCAAAAAATATCATGGTCAACGCTGCTCTGATCGGGACAGAAATCGCAGCCCTGCTGCCTGCTGATGAAATTCCTGCCAAAACGGAAGGCTATGAAGGTTTCTTCCACCTCTGCTCTTTCGAAGGCACAACCACATACGCCGAACTGGATTATATCATCCGTGATTTCGATAAAACCTCCTTCGAAAACAGAAAGGCTCTCATCCAGTCCATCGTAGACAAGAAAAATGCGGAATATAACAGCTGCATCGAACTGGAACTGACAGATCAGTATTACAACATGATCTCCCAGATCGAACCCCACATGGAGATCGTTGACCTAGCAAAACAGGCCATGGTGGACTGCGGCATCACTCCTATTATCCAGCCCATCCGCGGCGGAACAGACGGCGCACGCCTGTCCTTTATGGGTCTGCCCTGCCCCAATCTCTTCGCCGGCGGCCACAATTTCCACAGCAATTTCGAGTTCGTTCCTGTGGAATCCATGGAAAAAGCCGTAGAAATGATCGTTCGCATCGCAGAACTGGCAACTTCTCTTGACTTTCAAAAAACCATGTGATAGAATTTCTCTCGTAAATATCGAAAAACAGCGATGATTGAGTTTTCAGGCAATACTGGTTACAGCCGCAGAGAGCAGATCGGTCGGTGAAAGATCTGCAGCACAGTATCTGTTTATTACGCCTCATGAGTTTTGTGCAGGAAATGGCACAACGGGTTCCCTCCGTTAACAGGGGCAGAAGATGTTTGTCTTTTGATAAACATGAACTAAGGTGGTACCACGGGTTTTCTCGTCCTTTCGGATAGAAAACCCGTTATTTTTTTACACAGATCTTCGCTGAAATAAAAACATCTATAAAAACAAAGGAGAATGAATCATGAATGCTTATGAAGTATTAAAAGAACGCGGTTTTATCGAACAGCTGACACACGAAGAAGAAATCAAAGCCCTTTTTGAAAAAGGCGGCGTAACATTTTATATTGGTATCGACCCCACAGCAGATTCCCTGCACGTTGGCCACTTCCTGACAGTTATGGCGATGGCGCACATGCAGCGTTGCGGCAACAGACCCATCTGTCTGGTAGGCGGCGGTACAGCCATGATCGGTGACCCCTCCGGTAAAGCTGACATGCGTAAAATGATGACAGTGGAAACCATCGACCATAACGTAGCATGCATCAAAAACCAGCTGTCCCGTTTCATCGATTTCAATGAAGGTGAAGGCGGTGCCATCATCGTAAACAACGGCGACTGGCTGAGAAACCTGAACTACATCGAATTCCTGCGTGATGTGGGCGTACATTTCTCCGTAAACAGAATGCTGGCTGCCGACTGCTTCAAAACAAGAATGGAAAAAGAAGCCGGTCTGTCCTTCCTGGAATTCAACTACATGATCATGCAGGGTTACGACTTCTACGAACTGAACCAGAGATACAACTGCTCCCTGCAGATGGGCGGCAACGACCAGTGGTCCAACATCATCGCCGGTGTAGAACTGATCCGTCGTAAATCCCAGAAACCCGCTTACGGCATGACATTCAAACTGCTGACAAACTCCGAAGGTGTAAAAATGGGTAAAACCGTTTCCGGTGCTGTATGGCTGGATCCCGAAAAAACATCCCCTTACGAATTCTACCAGTACTGGAGAAATGTTGGCGATAAAGACGTTGAAAAATGTCTGGCTCTCCTGACATTCCTGCCTATGGATGAAGTTCGCCGTCTGGGTGCTCTGGAAGGCGCAGAAATCAACAAAGCGAAAGAAATTCTGGCATTCGAACTGACAAAGATCGTTCACGGTGAAGCAGAAGCAATGAAAGCACAGGAAGCTGCAAAAGCTCTGTTCGGTAAAGGTGCTGCAACTGCAGATGCTCCCTCCACAGAAATCTCCGCTGCTGATCTGGCAGATGGTATGGATATCCTGACACTGCTGACAACCATTAAAGTGGTTCCTTCCCGTTCCGAAGGCAGACGTGCTGTACAGCAGGGCGGTGTAAAAATTGCAGAAAAACCCGTTACAGATGTTGACTTCAAAATTACAGCAGATCTGTTCACAGACGGTAAACTGCTGGTGCAGAAAGGTAAAAAGACATTCCATAATGTTATTTTGAAATAACGACGCAAAAAGCCCCAAATTCCTTTGGGGCTTTTTAACACATATTTTTTCCTGCTGTTTTTCTTTATTCCAATACCATTTTTCTCAATTCCGCCGCTGTATGCGCCAGCTGCTTTGCCCCCGCTTCCCGCAGTTCTTCTTCATCCCGAAAGCCCCAGCAAACACTGATACAATCCATGCCAGCATTTTCAGCCGTCAGAATATCCACCTCCGAATCTCCCACATATAAGCAATCTTCTGTCGCAACACCAAGCCATTCTGCCGCCGCAAATACCATATCCGGTGCGGGTTTTCTGCGAATACCTGCGCTTTCCATCTCCCCCACTGCTCCATCGATACAGGGAGAAAAATATTTTTTACACAGTCCTTTTACTGCCAAATCAAATTTATTGGAAACCACCCCGATTTTCAAACCGCACCGATGCAATTCCCGCAGCAGTTCGGAAATCCCCGGATAGGGCCCTGTTTTCTCTTCCTTATGTCCTTCGTAATATGCCTTGTATTCCTCCAGATATTTTGCAAAATCCGCTTCGTTGATGTGCTTAGGCAAAGCCGCTCTCATCAACCTTTCGCTGCCGTTGCCCAAGTAGCTACGCACCTCTTTTCTTTCCCGCCTGGGAAATCCGTATTTCTCTAAAATCACATTCACGCTGTCCGTCAAATCATCCAATGTATCCAGTAATGTCCCGTCCAGATCGAACAGAACTGCCTTATATTTTCCCATAGTTCCACCTCACTTTCCCCTATTGTACTGCTCTTTCCCATCCATTTCAATAATATCGATTTCCTATGAATTTTTTCGCCTATCCTCTTGCTATTTTCTTCCCACAGGATTATAATGTATTTGCAAAAATACATTGCAACCCCTACAGCCATAAGTACGGCTGTAACTTTTACATATCGAAGGAGGAATTGTGTATGGCAAAGAAAGTTCTTATGTTAGCAGGCGACTTTACAGAAGATTATGAAACAATGGTACCTTTTCAGGCAATGGAAATGCTGGGTTATCAGGTTGACGCTGTATGCCCCGATAAAAAAGCAGGCGATGTGATCCGTACAGCAATTCACGACTTTGAAGGCGAACAGACCTATTCCGAAAAAAGAGGTCACAACTTTGCTCTGACAGCAGATTTCGATGCTGTAAACGTAGCTGATTACGAAGGTCTGTTCATTACAGGCGGTCGTTCTCCCGAATATCTGAGACTGACACCCAGAGTAATTGAAATCGTACAGGAATTCTTCGCAGCAAACAAACCCGTAGCTGCTATCTGCCATGGCCCTCAGATCCTGACAGCAGCAAACGTTCTGAAAGGCAGAAAAGCAACTGCATATCCCGCAGTTGGTCCCGATATCACACTGGCTGGCGGCGAATATGTTCCCGTTGAAGTAAATGAAGCCGTTGTAGACGGTAATCTGGTAACGGCTCCCGCATGGCCCGGCGATTCCGCAGTGACAAGAGAATTTGTAAAACTGATGGGCGCAAAATGGGACATCTGATTTGATCCTAAATTTTCCTGACAAATAAAAAACAGGGAGGACTTTTCTTCGGAATTGTTCTCCCTGCTTTCTTTTTATTGCAGTTTTACGGGTATTTTGTTTTCTATCGTTACTTTCCCAACTTCCACACCACAGTCATAAGCCAGCACATGTACTCCTGCCGCAGCCGCTCCCCTTAATGCTGCCGTAAAGTTTTTATCTCTTTCTTCATTCGGGCGGAATTCTGTTACCCCTTTCATCTGGACCACAAATAAAACCGCCGCT